>JACREQ010000059.1 GCA_016218155.1 Bacteroidia bacterium | reverse complement strand
TTAACATACTTATTAATTTATGTCAAATATTAAATAATTTAATACAAAGTTAATGAACTATCTGAGATGTCGTTATTAAGAATAAAAAAACATTAATAATAGCATTTAATAAAATCAAAACCGCATTTAATAAAACAACTATATATAAATATAAATACTTCAATTAAAATTGCTGATTGTTTTTAATAATTAATATTGACATGAAATTAATCTTAATATCCACTTTTCTTGGCATTTCGCAATATTTAAATGCTCAGGAAGTTGTTTCTTCAGGCGGAGATTTTCACAAAACCCCATCGGGATCAGTATCATATACAATTGGAGAGCCTGTAATAGAAACCTATACAAACTCTTCAAATGTACTAACACAGGGATTTAATCAAACTAAACTTACAGTTACCGAAGTAAGTACATTAAACAATTTAAATATTGAAGTTTCTGCTTATCCCAACCCTACACAAGAATTTGTAATAATTAAAACCAGCTCATTTGTGGATCTCAATTATGAGGTCTTTGACTCAAAGGGAAGAATAATTATAATGAATGATATTAATGAATCAGAAACTTCAATAAAATTTAATACTGTATCCACGGGTATTTATTTTATTAAGCTTTTTAAGTATGATAAGGAAATTAAAACATTTAAAATCGAAAAACAATAAATCAGCAGCCATATGAAACAGTTTTTAACATTACTCACAATTATTTTGCTTTCAGCAAATGTTTTTGGACAATCGCCATACAGTTTTAAATATCAGGCTATAGCTCGTGATGCAAGTGGGCAGGTAATTGCAAATACCCTTGTAAGCTTCCAGATTAGTATTTTGCAGGGAAGTGTAACGGGAACACCTGTTTGTATCGAAACATTTACACCTACAACAAATGAATTCGGACTTGTAAATATTGAAGTTGGAAGTTTAAATACTTCTGCCTTTTCAGCCATTGACTGGGGAAATGGTCCTTACTTTATTAAAATTGAGCTAGACCCAACAGGTGGCTCAGTTTATACAGTCTCCGGAACATCTCAGTTAATCAGCGTACCCTATGCTCTATATGCAAAAACAGCAGGTAATGCAGGAGTAAACGGAATTTCTGTTTCATGGCTTGGAACATTTGTTACAGCACCTTTAAACCCTTCTTTAAATGAAGCATATTATAACTCTACTGACGGAAAATCATATATTTTCGACGGTAACAACTGGCAGATTATGTCACAGGATGGTGCTCAGGGAAGTCAGGGACCACAAGGGATACAGGGACTACAAGGAAATCAGGGAATTCAGGGGATACAAGGTATTCAAGGAATTACCGGACAAGATGGAATTTCAGTATTATGGCAGGGTTCATTTGCTACTGCACCAGCAACACCTTTATTGAATCAGGCTTACTATAATACAACTGATAAAAAGTCATATATCTGGAATGGTTTTGCATGGCAAATGATTTCGCAGGACGGAGCTAACGGCACAAATGGTATTAACGGTACAAATGGAACAAACGGGATAAACGGAACTGACGGAAAAACTATACTAAACGGCACTTCAAATCCAACATCACAAGGTGTTGATGGTGATTTTTTTCTTAATACTTCAACTCAAACCTTATTTGGTCCAAGAACTTCAGGACTATGGGGTAGCGGAGTTTCTCTTATTGGAACAACAGGCCTTGCAGGAACAAATGGCACTAACGGAAATACTGTATTAAGTGGCTCTACAAATCCAACTACACAAGGCGTTAACGGAGATTTTTTTATTAATACTGCAACAAATTATTTATTCGGTCCTAAAACTGCAGGCGTATGGGGAGCAGGAACTTCATTAGTTGGACCACAGGGAATACAGGGTATTCAGGGTCCTGCAGGAACCGGCTTAACAAATAAAGGAACATGGCTAACCGGAACTACATATACTAACGGAGATTATGTTTTTGATCGTTCTACTGGTAGTGCATCAATAAACTCTATGTGGATTTGCCAGACCTCATCATTTTTATCATCTACTCAACCATATTTAGATGCAATACATTGGGTTGAGTTTCAGGCCCCAGCAGGACCACAGGGAACTGCCGGAACAAATGGCACAGATGGTAAGACTATTTTAAATGGAACTGTAGCTCCAACAACGCAGGGAGTAAACGGTGATTTTTATTTAAATACAACAACTAGCATGCTATACGGACCAAAAACTGCAGGTGCATGGGGTAGCGGCGTATCACTTATAGGACCACAGGGAACTGCAGGAACAAATGGAATAAATGGCACAAACGGAAGCGACGGAAAAACTGTATTAAACGGTATTTCAAATCCTACTTCGCAAGGCGTAAATGGCGATTTTTATATTAATACAACAACAAGCACACTATTCGGCCCTAAAACTGCAGGAGTCTGGGGTTCGGGCGTTTCACTAATAGGGCCTGCAGGGACTTATACTGCTGGCTCCGGCATACAAATATCCGCAGGTTCAATTACAAATACTTCACCCGATCAAACTGTTGTATTAAATAATGGTTCGGGAATTTCTGTTACAGGCACATATCCAAATTTCAGTATCACAAACGCAAGCCCAAACGTAACCCATACAGGAGATGTAACAGGTTCTGTTACTTTAACAATAGCTACAAATGCCGTAACAACGTCTAAAATTGCTGATGGAAATGTGACCGCTACAAAACTTAACAATATGTCAGCAACAAGTGGTCAGGTATTAAAATATAATGGCACAAACTGGGCTCCATCAACAGACAGCAATACAGGAACACCGGGAGGTTTAAATAAAACTTTACAGTTTAATAATTCAGGAGCATTTGGTGGCGATACGGCACTAACATGGGATAATTCTAACAAAAGACTTGGGGTAGGTTTATCGAATCCAAACGGTAGAATGGTAATACGCGGAAGTAATACTGCTCTTGCAACCGAACCACTTTTTGAGGTAAAAGATAAAAATGGAAATTCAGTTTTTGTGGTTTATCAGGATAGCGTTCAGGTATTTATTAATGATGATGCTATTCAATCTAACAGAGGTGGATTTGCAGTAAGCGGAAGAAATTCTGCAAAAGCTAATCTGACAAATTATTTAAGAGTAACACCTGACAGTACAAGAATATGGACTACTGATACAATTGCAGGTTTTGGAGTTGAGAATATAGGAACAACAACTACATCAAGTTATATGCACCTTAACCCAAGTAACTATTTCATCGGTCATAATTCGGGACATTTGATCACAAGTGGTTTATATAACTGTACATTTGGTTTTAAGGCTGACAGTGCATTACAAACAGGGTCATCAAATATTTCTATCGGATATGAATCAGGTAAACTAAATAATGGTGGAAGTGAAAATATTTTTATGGGGTTTCAAAGCGGATATAATTGCTTTGGTGGACAGAATGTTTTTATAGGATATAAAAGTGGTTATGCATATACAGGACAATATGGTGCAATTTGTATCGGAGCAAATGCAGGTCAGAATGCAAATGGTCCAAACAATGTTATCATTGGGCGAAGTGCCGGAATAAATGCAACTGGTGGTAGTAACAATATAATTATAGGTTATAGTGCAGGTGCAAATTATACTGGTGGAAACAGTCTTATGGTTGGTACAAGTACAGGAACAGGCTCGGGAAGTTACAATACTTTTCTTGGTTGTAATGTTGCCGATGCAAACACAACAGGAGCTTATAATGTTTTTACAGGATGGAGAAGCGGAGATGGAAATACAACAGGAAGTCATAATAATTTTTACGGATACTATTCAGGAAGGCTTACTACTACCGGAAATAACAATACTTACATTGGAGATAATTCTGGCTATAGCAATGTTACAGGAAGTGGGAATATCTGCTTAGGCTACATGGCAGGATACTCAGAAACTTTATCTAACAAATTGTACATTGAAAATTCTTCTGACGTTATAAATCCATTAATTAATGGAGATTTTTCAACAAATAGAATAGCTTTTCATAGAATCGCAACAACATACCCTTTGCAAGTTGGTACAACAACAGCGAATGGAAATGGAGCTTACCTAACAGCAGGCGGTGTCTGGACAGCAGGTTCATCACGCAGTTTTAAAGACAGATTTGTAGATTTAAACGGACAAGATGTTTTAAATAAAATTGCAGCAATGGATTTAAAAGGATGGTTTTATAAAGAGACACAAGAATATCATATTGGTCCTTTTGCTGAAGATTTTTATCAGGCATTTGGAACGGGTGACTTAAACGTTAAAGAAGATCTGGGAAAATACCTTTCTGCTACAGATGTTTCTGGTGTAAGCATGGTTGCAATAAAAGAATTAATCCTTAAAAACAATCAGCTTAATGAAGAAGTTAACAAATTAAAAAATCAAATTTTAGAATTAAATTCTAATAAAACAGATATTGAAAAAATGAAAAGTGAGCTTGAAAATTTAAAGTCGTTAATAAATTCTGAAAATAAATAATCTTTAATCATAAAATTATTGAAGGACTAACAAACCATATATTCCCTTCCCTGAAAAATGCCGGTGAATTCTCCCGGCATTTTTGTTTCATAAAATATTTAAGAAATCATAAGTAGTTTCAATAGTTTTAATATTTTTACACATTAATTTTTACCATTGGGAAAGCTTAAACAATTAGCAGGACAAACCGCGATCTACGGTCTTAGCAGTATAGTTCCCAGATTACTGAACTATTTGCTTGTACCGCTATATACTACAGCATATCTACCAAGCGAATATGGAAAAGTTACCGAACTTTACGCTTATTTATCATTCTTAAGTATTATTCTGACTTATGGAATGGAAACAGGTTTCTTTAAGTTCTGGCAAAGCGAAAAAGGAAATCCTAAAGTTTATACAACTACTTTAATTTCGCTGTTTATTACTTCAATTACTTTTATATTTTTTTCTGTAATTTTTGCAAAACCAACTGCTGTTGGTCTAGGTTATGAACATAACCCAGAATATGTTATATGGTTAAGCATTATTATTGGACTTGAAGCTATTACTGCTATTCCTTTTGCTTTATTGAGACAACAAAACAGACCGGTTAGATTTGCAGCATTAAAGTTTATAAATATTGCCATTCAAGTAATTCTGAATTTATTTTTTATTCTGCTTTGCCCATATTTAGTGAAAAAAGGATATCTACTTCCAACATGGCTTTTTGATCCTTCAATTGGCATTGGATATATTTTTATTTCAAATTTAATTGCCATAATTTTTACTTTAATAATGCTTGTTCCAACAATGTATGTTAAATGGGTTTTTGACACAAAACTCTGGAAAAGAATTATGGTTTATTCTCTTCCCTTACTCGTTGCCGGATTAGCAGGAATGGTAAACGAAACATTTGACAGAGTAATGCTTAAAAGATTGGTTGCAGACGCATCTACTGCAATGGATCAACTTGGAATATACGGAGCAAATTATAAGCTGGCAGTTCTTATGACTCTTTTTATTCAGACTTTCAGATTTGCCGCAGAACCGTTCTTTTTTAATCAGTCAAAAGAAAAAGACGCCAAAGAACTTTATGCAGAAGTTATGAAGTATTTTATCATTTTTGGTTTGTTTATTTTTTTGGGAGTAATGCTCTATATCGATATTGTTAAAGGATTCATTGGAAAAAATTATCATTCCGGATTAGTAGTTGTGCCCATCTTATTATTAGCAAATCTTTTTCTCGGAATATTTTTTAATCTTTCTATCTGGTATAAGTTAACAGGTAAAACTATCTGGGGTGTATATCTTGCACTTTTCGGAGCGACTATAACAATAGTATTAAACTTCTGGCTTATTCCGATTATTGGGTATTTGGGAGCTGCATGGGCTACACTAGCTTGTTATTTTTTAATAATGGTTGCATCATATTTTATAGGTAATCATTTTTATAAAGTTAATTACCCACTTGTAAGAATTGGAATCTACTTTTTATTTGCATCCGTAATATTTACAATATCTCAAATAATTAAAATTGATTCCCGGTTTATTTCGTTATCAATAAACACAATTTTACTTTTATTATATGTTGGTTTTGTATATTATATGGAACCATCATTAAGGCAAAAGTTTAATAAACGTTAAACGCCTTATTCTCATTACCTTTGTCTATTTCGGTATTCTGATTTTTTACATTAATTTAGCAAGTTAAATATCATACTATGCAAGTTAAATTAATTAATAAATCTCAGCATCCTAATCCTGCTTATAGCACTGAATTTTCGGCAGGGATGGATTTAAGGGCTAACCTTACAGAACCGGTTGTTTTAAAGCCTCTCGAACGTAAACTTATTCCAACAGGATTGTTTGTTGAAATTCCTAAAGGATACGAGGCACAAATTCGCCCAAGAAGCGGTCTGGCCTTAAAAAAAGGCATAACAGTATTAAACACACCCGGAACAATCGATGCCGACTACAGAGGAGAAATTGGTGTTATTCTTGTAAACCTATCGGCTGAAAATTTTACAGTTGAAAACGGTGAAAGAATTTGTCAAATGGTTGTTGCCAAACACGAAACTGTTGTTTGGGAAAATACCGAAAGCCTCGAAGAAACAGATCGTGGTGCAGGTGGATTTGGTCATACCGGAAAACATTAAAAAGTAAAAAGATGAAAATAATAATTCCAATGGCAGGTATGGGTAAGCGTATGCGCCCACACACATTAACAGTTCCAAAGCCATTGATACCAATTGCAGGAAAACCAATTGTTCAAAGATTAGTTGAAGATCTTGCAAAAATATCTTCAGAGCCAATCGAGGAAATTGCATATGTGATTGGCGATTTCGGAAAAGAGGTGGAAGAAAGTTTATGTTCAATAGCAACCGATATGGGCATTACACCAAGAATTTATTATCAATCACAACCCCTCGGAACTGCTCATGCTGTTTTATGTGCAGCACCTTCACTTTCGGGAAAAGTTATAGTTGCTTTTGCCGACACACTTTTCAGAGCAGAATTTAAACTTGAAAACGAAGCAGAAAGCATTATCTGGGTTCATCAGGTTGCAGATCCAAGCGCTTTTGGAGTAGTTAAGTTAAATAGTGATGGCGTGATTTCAGATTTTATTGAAAAGCCAAAAACATTTGTTTCCGACCTTGCTATTATTGGAATTTATTATTTTAAAGATGGATTAAATCTTAAAAATGAATTGCAGTATCTGATTGATAAAAACATCGTTGTAAATGGAGAATATCAGTTAACTGATGCGCTTCAGAACATGAAAAACAAAGGCATGAAATTACGTACAAGCCAGGTAGAAGAATGGTTTGACTGTGGTAATAAAGAAGCAACATTATACACAACAAAAAGAATTCTTGAGCTTAGTAAACCTGAAGAGCTTATCTCTGACGACGCTGAAATAATAAATTCAATTATTATCCCTCCTTGTTTTATCGGACACGAAGCTAAAATTGAAAACTGTGTATTAGGTCCACACCTTTCCGTAGGAAAACATACTACAATAAAAAATTCAATTATTCGCGACAGCATTGTTCAGCGCTATGCATACATTGAAGGAATAACAATTCACAATTCGATAGTAGGAAATCATACCGAACTTCACGGAAATTCATCTGAAGTTAACATAGGTGATTACACTTCACTTCAAAGATAATAATGACAAAAGCCACACCCATATTTGTTTTTCTAATTGCAGCTTTTTTTAGTTCGTGCAATCTTCTGAAGCATAGCAAAGGTGGCGAAGATCCATTATCGGCAAGAGACCGTTACGAATTTAACTATTCGTTTATGGAAGCCGAAAAACAAAAAATGCTGGGAAATTTTGATGAAGCTAATTATTTATATGAAAAGTGTAAAAAACTTGACCCCACAAGTGCTGCTGCATATTATGAACTTGCAACACTTTTGGTACAGAAAGAAGATTATGCTACTGCTATAGATTATGCAAAAAAAGCAGTAAAACTTAATCCTCGTAACAATTGGTACAAAGCAATGCTGGCTGTTCTTTATAAGCAAACAAAAGATGCAAATTCTGCCATTGCAGTATACAAGGATCTTTTAAAAGAGAACCCCGACCGGGTTGATTTTCTATACGAATTAGCTAACCTTTATAATTACATAAAAAAATACGACGAAGCCTTAAAAGCATACGAAAGCATTGAAACTAATTATGGAGTTAACGAAACTGTAACATTAGAAAAAGAACGTATTTATTTAGTAAAAGGAAATAAAGAAAAAGCATATGATGAAATAAGAAATCTCATAAAAAGCAACCCTACCGAAGTAAGATACTACGGAATTCTTGCAGAGTCATATGTTTCTGAAGGTGACTTTGAAAAAGCAAGAGAGATTTATCAGCAAATGCTGAAAATTGATGAGAATAACGGATTGGTTCATTTATCACTTTCCGACTTTTACAGGCTAACAAAAGAATATGACAAATCTTTTAACGAACTTAAAATTGCATTTGCAAGTACCGATGTTGAGTTAGATGTTAAAATTAAAATGCTTATTACATTTTTAAATTTCAGTAATGAAAGTCCAGAACTTAAGAACCAATCTGTATATTTAATTAAGATTCTTTTAAAAACCTATCCCGACGACACAAAGGTTCATACTTTATATGCTGACTTTTTATTAAAAGATAAAAAAATTGATGAAGCACGTGAACAACTCAGAATAGTTGCAAAAAATGAAAAAAGCAAATATTTAATCTGGGAGCAACTATTAATAATTGAAGGAAATTTAAATGATTACAATGCTATGTTTAGCGAAAGCAGCGAAGCTCTCGAATATTTCCCAAATCAGCCCACATTAAATTATTTTCAGGGATTATCGGCATATCAGCTAAAAAAATATGATGTGGCAGAAAAAACCTTAAAGTATGGTGTAGAAATGGTTGTTGATAATCCAACACTTAAAGCCGACATGTACTCTATTCTTGCTGATACCTATAACAAATTAGGTAAAATGAAAGATTCTGACAACGCAATGGAGCAGGTTTTAAAGATAGATAAAGGCAATAAAATTATTTTAAATAACTACAGCTACTATCTTTCTCAACGTGGCGACAGTCTTGATAAAGCCGAACGCATGAGTTTAATATGTGTTGAACTTGAACCAAATAATGCAACATACCTCGACACATATGCATGGGTACTGTACAAACAAAACAAATTTGAAAAAGCATTGGAGTCAATTGAGAAAGCATACAAGAATGGTGGAAACGATGATGCTGTGGTAGTTGAGCATTATGGCGACATTCTTTTTAAACTTGGAAAGACAGAACGGGCAAATGAGCTCTGGAACGAAGCAATAAAACTTGGTAAAGGCTCGGAATTTTTAAATAAAAAAATAATTCAGAAAACACTGATAGAATAAGTGAGACTAAAAAAACACATACTCTTTTTCATACTAATTGTAAATATTTTTACAATGTTATCGTGTACCCAAACGCGCAGAATAAGTTCAGAAAAAGTACGTCTTATGGGAGCCGGAAGGCTTTATTCATTGGTAACAGAAAACTATTTACCATACAAAACACTTTCAATTAAGTTCGACGTAAATATTAAATTTGATGATATTGATAAATCTGTTAACGGAACTTTAAGAATTAAAAAAGACAGTCTGATCTGGATAAGTATTGCCCCATTGGGAATAGATGCTTATAAAATACAGTTTACACCTGATAGTATAATGTTATTAAATATTCTAAAAAAAGAATATTCTATAAAATCATACGAATTTTTTGACAATAAATTTCAAACAGACATCTCATTTAAAGATCTTCAGGCAATTTTAACAAATGAAATTTTTCTTTATTCTGAAAGTGATGAAGAAAATAATGAAAGACTAAATTCTGATAAAGGAGAAAAAGATTTATTTCGTAAGACGTTTATTCCCTCTACCGATTCAAATATGTATGTTTTAAAAACTCATAGAAAACACAAAATTAAAAAGTTTTTAAAAAAGAACAGAGCTGTTGATTTTATAGTTGAAACTCTGTCAATTACACCCGAGATTTTTAAAGTTTCAAAAGTTAATATTAATGATTATAGTGAAAAAAGAAACCTTACAATTCAATATTCCGACTTTATTGATGTTAATACAAAAGTATTACCATCAACTTTAAAAATTGACATTGCTGCATCAAATAAACAAATGAGCACAGAAATAAAATATAATAAGATTACTGTTGATTCTGATATTAGCTTTCCATTTAAAATAACAGATAAATATAAACGAACTGATTAAAATGAGTTTGATTATAAAAAATATTAAGGTTTTAATAAAATCTACAACTTGCAAATTCAACATTAATGCATTTTGTTTTTCGAATAATTATAAGGCATTTGTTACTTTTTTATGTTTATTTTTATTGATTTATACATCTGATTTATATGCTCAAAATCGTACAGAGCTTGAAAAAAAACATAAAAAAACACAGGAAGAAATAAAGTACACAAACAGTTTACTAAAGCAAACCCAGCGCGACAAAAAAATATCAATGAATCAGTTAATGATTCTTAATAAAAAAATTGCAGCACGACAAGAACTAGTTAATACTATCTCAAGCGAAGTAGAAACCTTAAATAGTAAAATTGATGAAAATCAGGAAAATATTAAAGGTCTTGAATCAAATCTTGATAAATTAAAACAAGGTTATGCAAGAATGATTGTATTTGCGTATAAGACAAGATCTTCATATGATAAATTAATGTTTGTTCTTTCAGCAAAGGATTTTAACAATGCATACCGAAGATTAAAATATTTACAACAATATGCCGATTTTAGAAAAAAGCAAATGGAAGCTATTGTTGAAACACGTCAGGACTTATCTCATAAAGTTGAAGAACTGCAAACAAAAAAACAGGACAAAGAAAATCTGTTGACCGAAGAAAAACAAGAAACTACTCAGTTAACAAATGAAAAAAGTGAACAGTCTAAAATGCTTACTGTTTTAAAATCAAAAGAAAAAGAACTTGCTAAAAAACTTGCACAACAAAAGCTTGCCGACCAGAAATTAAAAAAGGTAATTAATGATATTATTGCTGAGGAAATCAGAAAAGCCGAAATTACACGTAAAGAAAAAATAAAGAAAGAAAAAGAACTTAAAGAACAACAGGCAAAAAATAATTCAAAAAATCCAAATAAAATTGAAACTCCTGTTAAAGTAGAAAAAGCAAGCACACCATCTGTTTTTGATCTTACACCTGCCGAACAAATAGTTTCTGATAAATTTGAGGCTAACAAAGGAAAACTACCATGGCCAATAGAACGCGGCGTTATTACCGGCACATTTGGTGAACACGAACATCCTGTACTAAAAGGAATAAAAACAAAGAATGACGGAGTTTATATCTCAACAACTCAAGGTTCAGCTGCACGTACAATTTTTGACGGAGTTATAAGTAAAATAATATCTATCCCAGGAAAAAACAAAGCAATAATTATTAGACACGGCGATTTCTTAACTGTTTATTCTAATCTAAAAGAAGTTTCTGTTAATGTTGGCGATAAAGTAAAAGCAAAACAAAAAATCGGAGTAGTTTATACAGACTCAGACGAAGACAATAAAACTATACTTGAATTACAAATCTGGCAAGGCACTATAAAACAAAATCCGGAATACTGGATTTCAGGATCAAACTAAACCCAACACTAATGTCAAATGAATATAACATATTAGTTAAACAACTGGATAGCTTTATAAGAAAGTACTATAGAAACGAGTTATTACGCGGACTATTGTTAACTTTTTTAATTTTCACTTTATCCTCTCTGATTGCTTTTATTTCGGAATATCTTGGGCATTTTGATATCACTACCAGAACGGTAATTTTTTATACTATTACAGCAGCATATGTTTTTGTAATCTCAAAATTTATAATCTGGCCATTGTTACGAATATTGCAAATTGGTAAACTTATTTCTCACAAACAAGCAGCAGGAATAATTTCATCGCACTTTACACAAATAAGTGATCGATTACTAAATGTTCTGGAACTTGCAGAAATGCCTTCAGGTAATGGATACTCACAACAACTACTTTTAGCAAGTATAGAAAATAAAATTTCTTCTATCCGCCTTCTCCCTTTTGAAGCTGCAATTAATGTTAAAGTAAATTTTAAATATTTAACTTACCTTGGTTTTACAGCAGCTGTTTTTCTAACTGTATACGTTGTTTGGCCGCAGGTAATTAAAGAAGGTTCGAACAGACTTATAAATCACTCTGTTTACTACGCTCCTGCTCCACCGTTTAATTTTATTTTAGAAAACGACACATTAAATGTAGAACAGGGTAAAGATTTTAACATTAAACTTCGTATTGAAGGAAAATATGTTCCGAAAAACGCATATGTAACAATTGGCAGCAATAAGATACTTTTAGAACGTCTTACTCCATCTACTTTCAGTTATAATTTAAAAAATGTAAACAATTCCATCGATTTTAAATTTAGTGCCGAAGATTATTCTTCCGAAGAATATAAACTTAATGTATTGCCTCCTCCGGTAATTACATCATTTAAAGTAGAAGTTGATGTTCCTCAATATACTGGTGAAAGTGATTTTGTATTAAACAATACCGGCGACTTTACTATTCCCTGCGGAAGTAATATAAAATGGACATTTACTACAGCAAATGTAAACGTTGTTAATTTTCTAATAAACGACACGTTAAGCCAAAAAGTAAAACAGGAGGAACAACAGTTTTTTGCTTCTTACCGTTTTTTAAATTCCTCAACATATTCATTAAAACTGGCTAATAACTATATTAATTCTACACAACCAATAAAATATAATGTAAACGTCATCCCAGATTTGTACCCAGGTATTACCTGCGAATTTATTTCTGACACTTCTCAAATGGGAACATATTATTTTAAAGGAGTAATTAACGATGATTATGGTTTTAATAAATTAACCTTTAATTATAAAGCCGGTAATTCAAGCGATTCATTAAAAATTATTTCTGTTCCAGTTAACAAAGGATCCAAGTATCAGGAGTTTTATTTTGCTTTTGACTTTAGTACTTTAAAAGATATTGGGAGTGAAGTTGAATACTTTTTTGAAATTTGGGATAACGATGGAGTTCATGGAAGTAAATCAAGTCGTTCGGCAATAAAATCTTATAAAATACCTTCATCATCAGAATTAGAAAAATATCGCGAAAACGCTAATAAAAATATTGAAGAAAAATTAAAAACTTCATCTAAGCTAAGCGAAGATATTAAACGCGATATTAAAAAACTTCAGGAAAGTATGCTTAACAATAAAACAAATTCCTGGGAACAAACGAAAAAACTTGAAGATATTGTTCAAAAACAAAATCAACTTGAACAACTTGTAAAAGAATTATCATTAGAAAATAAGAAAAAAGACAGTTTTTTAAATACCTTCTCCGAACAAGATCAAAAACTGATTGAAAAGCAAAAACAAATTGAAGAATTGCTTGAAAATGTTATGGATGACGAAATGAAGAAGTTAATGGATGAATTAAAAAAACTGATGGATAACTTTGATAAAAACAAACTTAACAATATAGCAGAACAAATGAAGTCGAGTTACGAGGATCTTAACAAACAACTCGACAGAAATATGGAAATGCTAAAAAGAATGGATATTGAAGAAAAAACAGATAATTTATCTAAAGAACTTGAAAAACTTTCTGAAAAGCAAGAAAAGCTTTCTGAAGAAACAACAGACAAAAAGAATTCTACCGACTCACTTTTAAAAGAACAAAAAGATCAACAAAAAAAATTCGAAGACCTGATGAAGCAATATGACGAACTTCAAAAGAAAAACGAAGAACTAAAAGAACCAATGGATTTAAAAGAATTTGAGCAGGAGAAAAGTGATATTAATAATGAACTTAATAATTCTGAAGAAAGTTTAAAGCAAAACAGTCGCAAAGGTGCATCAAAGAGTCAGAAAAACAATTCAGGACAAATGAAAGAGCTGTCAAAAAAAATGCAGCAAATGATGGAACAAAGCGAGATGGAACAACAGGAAGAAAACGCTGAAAACATGAAACAGATTATTGATAATCTGGAAAAATTTTCCTTCGACGTTGAAGCTCTTATGGGACAAACCGGAAAAGTTAGCACTACCGACCCTACTTACATGAAAAACATGGAAAAACAAAAAAGTTTAAATAACGATTTTTTGCTTATAAAAGACTCCCTTGCTTCACTTGCAAATCGCAGCCCTATGATTGGCGCAGAAATCAATAAACAAATAAAGAAAATAGAAAAACTAAATAAACAAACTCTTTCTAATCTCGACGAAAGAAATGCAGGAATGGCAAAAGCAAATCAACAATATATAATGACAGGAGCAAATGATCTTGCACTTTTACTTGGTGAAATGTTACAACAAATGCAAAGTCAGTCTCAATCGCAGTGTTCCGGCGGTAAATGCAAAAAACCGGGTAAAGGCAAACCAAGTATGTCGCAAATGCAATCAATGCAAAAATCAATTAAATCGCAGATGCAATCAATGATTGACGAGTTAAAAAAAGGCAATGGACAAAAAGATGGTAAAGGAATGAACGAAAAAATCGGAAAAATGATTTCGATGCAGGATAAGTTCAATCAGATGTTAAACAACATGATGCAGAACGGTGGGTTAAGTCCGGAAACTGCAAAACAACTGCAAGAGATTAAGTCAATGGTAAATAGCGTAGAAAAAGACATCATAAATAAGAGCATCACACCTCAAACAATGATCCGTCAAGAACAAATTTTAACAAGATTGTTGGAAGCCGAGAAGTCAGACTACGAAAGGGAAACAGAAAATAAACGAGAATCTAATGAAGGCAAAAATAATAAATTTAGTAACCCAGAGCAGATATTTAAGTATAAAGGAGTAAATTCACGGTATAATGAAATCCTTGAAGGAAGTAAAATTAAACTCTCTAAGTATTACAGTGACAAGTATAAAGAATACATGATTCACCTTAACGAATAGGTCATGAAAGAAGAAATAAAGTTTCAATCAAAAATCGAAAACATTAATATAGTCGAAAAATTAGTCGACGAAATTTCTGCATCGCAAAACTTGAGTTCCGAGATTTACGGAAATCTTTTGGTTGCAATGGTAGAGGCTGTTAACAATGCAATAATTCACGGCAATAAGCTTGATGAGTCTAAAGAAGTAGTTGTTAACTATGGCTTAGAGGATGGCTATTTCTGGTTTAATGTAAAAGATCAGGGTCCAGGTTTTGATTTTAATAGTTTACCAGATCCAACTTTGCCTGAAAATATTGAAAAACCACATGGCAGAGGAATTTTTTTAATGTCGCACTTAGTTGATGAAATTAAATTTGAAGACAACGGTACCAAAGTTTGTTTGAAAATTAAAATTTAGTAATGCCCGTAAGTTTTCATCAGCAAGGAATAAATTCTACATTAATTCATGGCGAAAAAAGAAAAATATCCGCATGGATAAGCCAGATTATTAGTTCAGAGAAAAAAACTTTAGGAAACATTTCCATTATTTTTACCGGTAAAAATGAGTTGTTGAAAATGAATAACTCATTCCTTTCACATAATTTTCATACAGATATTATTACATTTAACTATAACGAAGGCTCCACTATTTCAGGTGATTTATTTATTGGTGTTGAACAGGTAATTGAAAATGCAAATGAGTTAAAAACAACCCCAAGGCTAGAACTTCTTAGAGTTATTGTACACGGCGTTTTTCATTTATTGGGATATAATGACAGTACCGATAAAGAAAAATCTCAAATGCGAAAAAGAGAAGATAAAGCAATCGCTTTATTTAATTCTTAAAAATAAAAACCAATCTTTATTCATTGGTTATTTGATTCTCTTTTTTGTAATTTTACACAACTAAATTTATATATATGAAAACATTTAGAAAAATTTTATTGGCTTTTTTGGTAATTAGTTTTGCCATTTTAATTTTTGCGGCATTTTTACCTTCAGAATACAAGGTAGTTAGAACCATAGTGATTAACAACACTCCTGAAGAAATAAGTAAAAAGATTGTAGATTTTCACGAATGGGATAACTGGTCACCATGGATTGGTATTGACTCTACAGAAGACTATAAATATAACGACACCATTGGTATAGGTGGAAAAATGAGTTGGACCGGAGAAATGATAGGTTCGGGTAATATGGCTATTACAGGCGTTTCTGCTGATTCTATAAAATACGACTTGGTTTTTATGTCGCCATGGGAATCTTTTTCATCCGGATCTTTAAGCTTTGTAAAAACAGGCGAAGGAACAACTGTTACATGGACAAATGAAGGCAAGCTTGGATGGCCGGTGATGCGTTTAATGGACTTTTTTAAAGGTTTTGACAGTATGATGGGACCTGATTTTGAAAAAGGACTTACAAAACTTAAAGCTGTTGTTGAAAGTTCTTCAAAATATACTTATAACATTCAAGAAAAAGAAGTTTCTGCTACAACAATTGCTGTTATAAGAAATAAAGTAAATATGGGCGAAATTGGTGATATTCTTGGAAAATCATATGGAGCCATTCAGGAATATATTTCAAAACAAGGTGCAAATATAGCAGGCTATCCAATGGCAATAACTTTGGCTTGGGATAGTTTATCGTGGGATTTTGAAGCAGCAATACCTATTGATAAGGCAATTAAAGGAAATGATAAAATTCAAGTAAAACCATCTTATGCCGGAAAAGTTATTTATCTAAGCTATTTGGGACCATATGAAAAAACCTATGTTGCATATACAGAATTGGAATCTTATAAAAAGGAAAAAGGATATACTGATAATGGCGGTCCTTGGGAAGTATATGTTACCGATCCCACTACCGAGCCAGATACCAGCAAATGGGTTACTGAAATTTATTTTCCAGTGAAATAATATTTTATTAATCTATCTGTTAATAAAAAATGCTAAATGTTATAACATTTAGCATTTTTTAAATTAATTCAATTAACCACTTTATTTTTCAATAACAAATTTTGAATGGAATTCACTCTGTTTATCAATTATTTTTATAAAATATATTCCACTGCTATATGAAGAAACATCAATACACCCTGAATTATTCAAGTTAATAATTTCCTTACCCATAACATCTAATATTTGTAATTTGCACCCATTAAAATTATCAATAAATAATTTATCTTTTGTTGGATTTGGATAAACATTTACTATATTATTCGGTAACTTATTATAGTTTATTAATTCATATTCATGAAAATATGGCATTGATTCTGAAGTGCAAATACCATCATTAACATTTACTGAATAATTTCCTGTCTGTGTTGGTACATAAAAGCTATCAGTTGCACCTAAAATATTGACACCATTTAATAACCATTGATTATTTGACGAAGCACTTGAAAAAAGCGTATCATTTATAAATGTAACTATCGGATTATTTGGTCCAACATAATTTAAATATATTATTGTTTCACTTGTATCACAGATACCATAATTGTTACAGACAACAAGAATTATGGTATCAGTTGGAGTATAGTAATTTGGTTGAACATATTTAATATCAGTTCCGATAATATGTGCTGTACCATAAGAAACATGTAAAATATTACAAGTTATACTATCATTACAAGGATTATTTATAATGTTAATTAATGGGATATCAGTATGTGTTAAATCATTAGGTTTACAAACAAAATCTGTAGAAGTAGTTGAGTTTGCTGCATTAAAATCACACTGCAGCGGAACCAAAAACTCTGGAAACTTATGCATGGCACCCATATTTGAGCCTATATTTAAACCTGTTAAATTATAATTGCAGGCAGTTCCTGGTAAATCAGGATTATTAATTACTCCAAAATATGCATTAGAAGCACTTATATAACGATGATAAATCTTACCATTAGGCGCAAGTTTTAATCCCATAGACGCATTTGTCCCAGAAGTTGCTACCTGAGCTATCAAAACAGGAGCTATCGATGGTTGCAAAATATTATATTGATACAACTTTCCCGGAGAACTTCCTACACAATCCCTATATTTTGTTATATATAAAAACTGTCCATTTGGAGACCATTCCATGTCAGTTGAATTACACATGTTTGTACTTGTTGTTGTAATTCCAGGTATCTGATATGCATTATTGAGTGCGCCAGTTGTTTCATTAAAATCAACAGTAAAGCTGGGACCATTATCTTTCATATTTGCTAAACCAATTTTGTGAGAAACGTAGGAATATCTTACATCAACAGCCAATCCGACATTAAGTCCAATATTAGTTGTTGCTGTTAAGTTAACCCCAGTTGCATCAATTTTATAAATAGCAATATTTGTTGTATTAATCTTTGGTATAATTAACCAATAATAATTTCCTGAACCTTTAATTATATACATTCCTTCACTGCTCTGGTTTGTAAGAAAAATATTTTTTGCAGAACTAACAACATTTCCTCTTGGATTTAACAACGTACCGTTTCCAGGCAAAGACATATCAATTATACTATAATATACACTACCTGCAGTTGGAAGGGAACTAGTATTACAAAAAAGCAAAAACTGATTTGGGTGCCCCGGATAATAACATGCTAATCCTGTCTGCATCCCATGTGAAGCATTTGTTAGAGAACTGCCATTTGGCATAATCTGATTATTGTTATCCCAAACATTTGTCCCATCTGTGTAAAAAAGAAGTTGACCTGATAAATTATCGCATGCAACAAAATAAGAACCAGCTTCTATCATAGGAGAATGGACATTAGTAATAGAAACTGCATTTGTCAAATAGTCAAAACTTAATCCTTTGCTAGAATTGCTAAAATACCAAGTATGATCCTCGCGTTGCGCTTGTGCTGCCTGCAAACTCAAAATGCAAACAACAATAATTATATATTTCATTATCTTTTAATTATAAATTTTGAATAATATTCTTTTTGGTTACATTTAATTTGTATGAAATATATCCCATTATTTAATGATGATACATTTATTGTCCCATAATTTCTTTCTTTCAGTAAACAATTACCTAAAGCATCTATAACAGATACCTCATTTCCAATAAACCCACATATATTTAGTTTATCACTAGTAGGATTGGGATAAACATTAATTATATTTTCTTCAATAACATTTGTATTGCTTGGAAAATACTTGTAAGGAACACCAAATTGCGGAAAAATTCCAGTCATTGGAAAGGAAGCTCCCATATCCAAAACATTAGGGATAACAGTACAACCAGTTCCTGCTATATTAGGTAAACTAATTGCACCAATTAGTCTCGAATCAGAATAAGTATTATTTACATATAAAATATAAATCTTACTATCGGGCGCAAGTTGTAACCCTTGTACAACATTATTATTATCTCCAGAAAAAGTATACACTAAACTGACAGGATTTACTGGATAGTTTAAATCATATTGATAAATACGTCCACTACCAGATGCCATTCTATACTTTGATAAATATAATTTTGTTCCATCAGGCGACCATTCACTATCATAAAATCCTGTCCAATAATTAGTCGCAGTTCCGAGTATACTGCCTGGAATAGAAATAAAATTCGAAATCAATCCTGAAAAAGGATTAAAATCTGCAACAAAACTACCCTGACATTCCACCATATTTGCAATAGTAATTTTATTATTAGAAATACTATATTTAATTGTTCTTGCATCGCCTATAACAAAACTTATTGTGTCAGTATGAAACAAAGAGATTCCTGTAGTTGTTATTCTGAAAGTTTTTAAAATATTTGAGTTATTCTGCGACATTACTAACCAGTAATCATTATTACCCCCAGGTATAGTAACAAATCCCTCAGATGAACCAGAAACTAAAGAAATATTTTTTTGACCGGAGACAATATCACCAAGAGGAGAAGAAACAGTGCCATTTCCTGACAAATTCATATCAATTATAGAATAATAAATTGTACCTGAATTAGGTGAATTTGCACTATTGCAAAAAAGGTAATATTTATTTGGTTGCCCAGGCATAGGGCATGCAATCCCATTTGTAGCACTGGTAATATTACCAAACAAATTACTACCATTAGGCATTGTTAAATGGCTTTTGTCGCAAACCTTAATCCCATTTGAGTAAAATAGTACTACTCCCGTTAGAGGGTCTGCTGCAACACCACAACCTTCATAAGATAGTGGCGCATGCTCAGAAGTTACTGAAACAGCATTTGTATTAAAATCAAAAAATAATCCTTTATTTGTTGCACTAAAATACCAAGTATGATCTTCTCTTTGGGCATTTACAGTTATAATAGTCAAAGAAAAAATAACAATAAAAAGATTTTTCATTTAGAAATTTTTAAGTTTTAATTTTACGAAGCAAAAAAAATAAAGTTACCTTTTATTCTACTAATTCCCAGCTCAATGGAGTCCCAATTGGGATAAAGGTTTTAGCTGTTTTTCCAATAATTTCTACAAGAAATTTCGTATGCAAACCAAACCCTGGTCTTATAGAACGAACATTTTCATTTGTAAAAACATCACCTGCATTAATGTTCTTAACAACAAATAATGAACGAGAATGTTCTTTGCTTTTTAATACTTTAGGTGATAACTCATAGGAAACCGTCCCAATTGCTTTTTCAACTTCTCTTACATTTTGTACTAAATGCTTTAATTCATTTGGTTCAATAGAAAAAGAAGCATCTGGTCCACCAATAGAACGATCTATTATAAAATGTTTTTCGATGATTTTTGCTCCTAATGCAACAGCTGCAATTGATGTTGAATTTGAAATTGTATGATCTGATAGTCCAGCAATAACATTAAACCGTTTAGTTAAATCCTGAATTGTTGCAAGATTTGCTTCCTCAATTGGAGCTGGGTAAGATGAAGTACATTTTAATAGTGCAATTTGGTTATTGCCTACTTTTCTGCAAGTGTCAACTGCAAGTTGAATATCCTCAATTGTAGCTATACCTATTGAAAGAATAACTGGCTTACCTTTTTTAGCAACATATTCAATTAATGGAATATCAGTTATTTCAAAACTTGCTATTTTGTAAGCAGGAACATTTATTTTTTCAAGAAAATCAACGGCTGTAAAATCAAACGGAGAAGAAAAAAATATTAGTCCCAACTTTTCAGCAATTTCTTTTAATTTGGGCTGCCAATCCCATGGAGTAAAAGCCTCTTTATACAATTCATAAAGAGTTTTTCCATCCCAAATTGTTCCTTGATTAATTTGAAAATACTTATTATTACAATCAATTGTTATAGTATCTGCTGTGTACGTTTGAATCTTTACTGCATCAGCACCTGTTTTTGCTACTTCTTCAATTGTTTTTACTGCTAAATCAAAATCTTGATTATGATTTGCAGATAATTCTGCTATAATAAAGGTTCCGGAGTTTTGATTTAATTCAAAATCTTTAATTTTCATAATAGTGTTTTTAAAAGATTTTCATCTAAGTCATCTAATGTATATATTGTTATATCTGCTTCGTGTGCTTTGTCGAGTTCAACATTAGAAAACATTCCCCTTTTAATCCTTATTGTTTTAAATCCAATAGGTTTAATCCCTACAAAATCTTTATTTGGATTATCTGCAATATAAATTATTTGAGATGGCAATAGTTTTAATTTTTTTGACAACAACGTGAAAACATACGGTGAAGGTTTTGCATGCTTAATGCTATAACGGTGTGTTATAATACATTTATTAACAATATTTTCTAACTTTAATGCTTTACATTTATTATTTTGTACAATTTTATTACCATCTGTTACAATAAATTTATCAAGATATGAAAATCTTTTAAAACACCTTACTGCGTCAGGATAAAGAGAAATCTCAGGTAAATGATTTCTATAAATCATAAGAGACTTTTTAATTATCGACTTCTGATCAATATTGTATTTTTTAAAAACAATATTAAAAACATTATTTCGCGAAATTAAAACTTGATTATACAATTCTTTAAAAACAGTCTCTTCGTTAATATTATATTTTTGATTAATATATTTCGAAACGGCTCTAAATCCGCTTCTAACATACGAAAGTTCTTCGTATAAAGTGTCGTCTAAATCAAAAATCAGTACCATTTATTACAATATCTTCAGGATATCGAATTTGAGTTTTAACCTTAGTTTGTTTTATAAACAGGTAATTATCAATTGAAGTTCCTATACTTTCTAATAAAAACCAATAGAAACTATCCAATCCACAAGCCAAACTTAATGTAGAAGCACCTCCAAAACGGCTATTACATTCAATAAAGTGCACTTTATTGTTTGCTGTTTTAATAACTTGTAAAACAACGTGCCCGTATAAATTTAATTTCTCAATCAATTGTAGTGAAATTTCTTTTAATACTGGGTCGTTCACTGTCGTTGTAATTTGAGATTCTCCATTTACAACCTCTTCTCTTGCCCTAACAATTATTCCTTTTATTTTATTATTATTTGATATATAGGCATCAACACTAAACTCTTCTCCTTTTATATATTCCTGAAATAACGGATGTTGTAATTTGTTAGAATGAAGAGTTGCCATTTCCTTCGTTAAATTAACTCCAATATTTAAAGATCCGGCACCATATCTTTCTTTAACCACAAATTTGTCAGCATTCAGATTATTTATATTATCGGAGGTAGAAATATCAGGAATTGAGCTATCACACAGGAATTTATTGAACAATAATTTATCTAATGTTATATTAATACTTGCAATATTACTCACCATAACATTTATCCCACTATTTTTCAATTCGGTTTTATGACCTGCCCAAAATTGAAGTTCTCCGTCACGGCTTGGAATAATTGCTTTTACATTATTCTGTTTACAAAAATCAATAACATGTTCAATTGACAAATCATTTATTTTTGGCATTTGCCAAAATTTATCTACAAAATGTTTTCCAATACATGCTGAGTTTACATCTGCACCAATAAGTTGAATATTACAAGATAGTTTTTTGCAAGCCTTTCGTATTGCTTTTAACATTGGAATTTTTCTTGAAATACTTGTTACAAGTACTGAAAAATTGAGATTCTCAAGTTCATCAACATATCCATTCTTTTTCTCATACTCAATCATTTCTGGTATTGTATCCTCAATCTGTCTTTGAGGTTTCCAGCCAACAACACTATTATAAAAATCCATATTAGCTTGTGATGCTTCATACGGAATATTGCTTTCAATTTCTTTATATTTTAATTCAGGAAAATGCCGTTTTAAAACATTCAAAACCTCTTCAACTTTTCTGGCATTATCATTACCAAGATTAATAATTCCTTCTGCTTGCTCACAATCAGCTAAACGAATTAATCCTTCGGCAACTTCCCCTGCATAGATATAATCAAACATCCCTTGTTTACAGTAAACGGTAAGCTCTTCGTCCTTTAACAATGCTCTTATCCAACGAGAAATTATATCTCTTGAATTTTTTCCGTAACTACGATAAATCCTTGCACAAACAATTCTGTACCGGTTTTGATTAAATTCCTGTAAAAATCTTAGTTCGATTTCATGGTTTAGTTTAGCAACTCCTGTCAAATTTCTTGGATAAATAGTATCGGTTTCTTTTAGTCGATATGACTTTATCTGAGCATTATCAAAAGTATATAATTCAGGGTTATAAATTAGATAGCTTGAAGCAAATACTACTTTTTTTAATGACTGCAAATCTTTCATCTGAGTCATTAAGTATGTTGAAAGTCTTACATTATGCCAATGATTTTCATCCCAAAACTCATAAGTTTCAACAGACCGCTCAAAAGTAGCAGCTAAATGAATAAAATATTCTGGTGCAAATTCTTCAATTTCTTCCTTTGTAATATAATTTAAATCACCTTGCCTGTAAATAATTTCTGAAGGCAAATCTAATGGTCTCGGTTTTAAATCACCTACAAAAATTATTGCACCTTGTTGGTAAAGCTTACCGACAAGTTCTTTTCCTATAACACCATTTCCTCCACTAATAAAAATTCTTTTTCCTTTAAGCATCTCTGTAATCTTCTTTTAAAATTCCATGAATTAATGAATCTACAAATTTATCATTTATAAATACATGCTGCTTCATTTTACCTTCAAAAACAAACCCACATGATTCTAATATTGAAATATGTAATGGTCTAATATCAAACGTTTCGGTAAATAACCGATTAAATTTCAACTCTTTAAATGCCACTTTCTTTATAAGAGCAATATAGGTTGTAAAATCTTTAATATAAATATCTTTATTATTTACTCTATTTACATCAACAAGAAAAGACATTTCTGCTCTTTTAGATTCCCAGTCAATATTGGTTAAACCACCATAACCAATACATTGATTCAAATAAAGTAAACTAAAAAGAATTTGTTTGGGATTTGATTGAGAAAATGTAGGTAAAATAGCATTTTTATAATAATTTTCCTGATCTGTATCAGTTAATACTTTGTTTTGACGCAACACGTCCATTTGAGAATTACGCCAAACCTTAATTTTATAAATATCTTCTTCCCTTAAACTAATTAGGGAATAATCTCCAATTTCGTACTTAGCAGAATCCAAGCACTTATACGATTCCATTTTATTCAATAGTTAAATATGAAATCAAAGGTGTTAAAGGACTTCTTCTTATAGAATATTTTTTTAATCCCATTACTTCCATTAATGCTAAAGTCTCGCCAGGAAATTCGGGACAATTTAATTCATCAAAAGCAATTACTGAGCCCTTTGTAACCCTTTCCATTAAAAGCTCCAAGCAAATTTTTGTTGGTTTATAAATATCAAAATCAAAATATGCAAAAGCAACAATAGTTTCCGGGTGACTAATTAAATACTTTTCAAAAGTCTTTGTTGCATCACCTTTTACAAGTTCAAATTTTCGTTTATGTGAAATTGGACTTTCTGACTCGTGATAAATCAGAACCTTTTCAAGATAATCTTCATAGTTATTTGTTACATTATAATCACCAACTGAAACTTTTTCGCCATCTTTTAAGTCAACTTCTGGAAATCCTTCAAATGTATCAAAACCCACAATTTTCCGATTATAATTAAATGGTTCATATATTCCTCTAAAATTACTAAACAACGATAAATTTTGACCCCACCTTACTCCAAATTCGATAATTATACCATGTACATTAATAATTTTAAGATACAACTCCTGCATAAATAAAATTCTTGATAAGTTCATTCTGTTAATAAACAAACCCATGTTCTGAATTTTCTCGCTGTCGGCAATTGGAGCTTCTGAATACAATTTCAAATAATCTTCCCTTAGATTTTTTTCCTTTTCATTAGCGCCAGAAAGTACTTTTATATTCTTCATGTTTCAAACTTAAATATTTGTAAATCTATAAAAACTTATTATTTGCCGACCAATGCCCATTAACGCAAGCGATTTATAATATTGCACTGTATTCTCAACAGAAATAGAGTGAAACATATTGTCAATCTCAACTCTTGCAAAATGACAATTTTTCCCTTTCGTTTTATCTATCACATAATTTGAATCAGCATTAAACAAAAAGAAATCTATTGGGAAATCAGCAATTGAATAATAATTTGTCCAACCTGCTTTTAAAGAAATATTATCTAAACTTTCTTTAGAAAAATAGTTTAAATGATCTGGTAATACTACCCAAAACTCATTTGGAATTTTTCCTTCGTTTAATAACTTCATTTGTGAAGTGGAAAAATCATTTGGAACTTCAATTACCAAGGTTGTGTTAGCAGTTGCCAATTTCTTACAATCTTCTAATAGTGAAAGTGGATCTATTACGTGTTCTAATAAATTATCAAGCCAAATAATATCATACTTTTTATTATCCTTAATTAACTGTTGAATGTTTTCATATATATCTCCACATATAATTTTCTCTGCTAAATTTGGATTATGCGTTAGAATACCATGTGTGCTATAATCTAAACCAGTAACATTGAACCCTAAATCTTGAAAGAAAGAGATAGTCCACCCCTCTCCACATCCAATATCTAGAATTGTTCCGGAAGAATAGTTTATTCCAGAATAATTATTTAAAATAAACTGTTTTTGTTCGTTACGATTTTTTAAATACTTAACCTCATTAAGGGTATAGCTATTTTCATATTTCAGGTTATCTTGATAATATTTATCATGATAATAATTCTGGAGTTCTTTCTCTGATGGTTTGGGTATAACCTCATAATATCCCAAAGGATTTTTAACAATTTCAGAACTCATTTGCAATATGTTAAATTACCAAAGACTGGTAATTGTTATGATTTCAGTGCATTTGCACCACTAACAATTTCTAAAATTTCATTAGTAATTGCAGCCTGGCGCGCTTTGTTATATGTTAACTTTAAATGGTTAATTAATACTGTAGCATTATCAGTTGCTTTATGCATTGCTGTCATTCTTGCACCTTGTTCTGCTGCATAACTATCCAACAATGATTTAAAAAGCTGTGTTTTTAATGTCTTAGGTATTAACTGGCTTACAATATCTTCTTCGTTTGGTTCAAAAATATAGAACTTACGTGAGCCTTTTCCCGAAACAGTCTTATTTATTGGCACAGGTAGATACTGTTCTGTTGTTAAAATCTGAACAGCAGCATTTTTAAATTTGTTATAAAGAATGTCGATACGATCATATTCATGTAATGAATATTTTTGCATCAATTCATCGGCAAATTTTGCAGTACTGAGATATTTAAGGTTATCGAAAATTTTATTTTCAAAACCAGCAACAGGATAATTCTTTGATCTTAAAAAATCTGCTCCCTTCTTTCCAAAACAGAAAAAGTGTACTTTTTTGGCTGCAAACTGAACCGGAAAAGTTTCTTCTGCATATTGTAATGCACGACGAATAACATTAGAATTAAATGCACCGCACATTCCTCTGTTAGAAGTAACAACAATTAAAAGTACGTTTTTAATTTCGCGATGCTTTATAAATGCATTTTCATTTGCATTATCGAGATTACCACAAACTTCTGCAAGAACCTCCTGAAGCTTATTTGCGTAAGGTCTCATTTTAAGTACAGCATCCTGTGATTTGCGCAACTTTGCAGCCGATACCATTTTCATGGCACTGGTAATCTGCTTTGTTGAACTTACAGATGCAATACTGTTTCGTATCTCTTTTAAATTCGCCATATACTAAATTAAAGCACTTTAAATTTTGCTGAAATTTCTGCAGCTACTTTTTCAAGAACAGCAGTTACATCATCATTTATAGTTCCTTTACGCAAAGTTTCTAAAGTGTCAGCATGCTTAGTTCTTAAATACTCTAAATAATCACGCTCAAATTCTACAACTTTTTTAACAGGAACATCTTTTAGTAATCCTTTTGTTCCGCAATAAATTATTGCAATTTGTTCTTCAACTAATACCGGTGAATACTGACCTTGCTTTAGAATTTCAACATTTTTTGCTCCTTTATCAAGTACAGCCTTTGTTGCTGCATCAAGGTCGGAACCAAATTTTGAGAAAGCTTCTAATTCGCGATATTGTGCCTGATCAATTTTTAATGTACCGGCAACTTTTTTCATTGATTTAATCTGAGCATTACCTCCAACACGTGATACCGAAATACCTACGTTAATAGCCGGACGAATACCGGAGTTGAATAAATTTGACTCAAGATAAATCTGACCATCTGTAATAGAAATTACATTGGTTGGGATATATGCAGACACGTCACCTGCCTGAGTTTCGATAATTGGAAGAGCAGTTAACGAACCTCCACCTTTTACCATTGGTTTTAATACCTCAGGTAAATCGTTCATTGTTCTAGCAATCTCATCTGATTCGATAACTTTAGCTGCTCTTTCTAATAAACGGGAATGCAAATAGAACACATCTCCAGGATAAGCTTCACGTCCCGGTGGGCGACGGAGCAACAAAGAAACTTCACGATAAGAAACAGCTTGTTTTGATAAATCATCATATACTATAAGCGCATGACGACCAGAATCGCGGAAAAACTCACCAATTGCACATCCTGCAAAAGGAGCATAAAACTGCATTGCTGCGGGGTCACTTGCTGTAGCCTCAACAATTACAGTATAACTCATTGCACCATTTTTCTCAAGAGTTTTTGCAATATTTGCAACTGTCGATCCTTTCTGACCAATAGCTACATAAATACAGAATACAGGTTTTCCTTTTTCGAAAAATTCACGTTGATTAATAATTGTATCTATTGCAATAGCAGTTTTTCCTGTTTGACGGTCACCAATGATTAGCTCGCGCTGACCACGACCAATAGGAATCATTGCATCAATAGATTTTACACCTGTCTGTAATGGTTCTTTTACAGGCTGACGATAAATTACACCAGGAGCCTTACGTTCTAAAGGCATTTCATAAAGCTGTCCTGAAATTGGACCTTTACCATCAACTGGTTCACCAAGAGTATTAATTACTCTGCCCAACAAACCTTCACCAACCATTATTGAAGCAATCTGTTTGGTTCTTTTGACTTTATCACCCTCTTTAATTCCTTCCGACAAACCAAGCAACACAACTCCAACATTATCTTCTTCTAGGTTAAGGGTGATTCCTTTCATACCGCTTTCAAATTCAACCATTTCATTTGCCTGAACATTTGATAAGCCATAAATTCTAGCGATACCATCACCAACCTGAAGTACAGAACCAACTTCGCTTAAGTCGGCATCGGCTGTGAGTCCTTTTAGCTGATTTCTTAAAATTTGGGAAACTTCACCCGGTTTAATTTCTGCCATATATTTTAATTCTTATTCGTTTTTAAATTGAGTATTGATTAATTCCTGACGAACTTTTCTGAGACGAGTCTGAACACTCGAATCATATTGTAAGTCCTCAACCTGTAGAACAAATCCACCAAGTATTGAAGGATCTACTGTTGGAGTTAATTCAATTTTTTTATTGTATTTGCTTTGTAGTAAAGCAGCGATTTTATTTTTAGAAGCCTCATCAATTTCAATAGGTGTAACAAGTGAGGCTGTAATAATTCCTTTATAACTTCTATACTGATCTAAGAAATTTCTTGCGATGTCTTCTAACCTGCTTTCTCTTCGATGCAAAATAAGCATCTCTAAAAACTTAATTGTTAGTTTTGACATTGTAGCAGCAAAAGTAACTTTAAATATATTTTGCTTTTCGGATGGTTTAATTATAGGACTAAGTAAAATCTGATTAAACTCAGGAACAGCTTTAACTATACCATCAATGTACAGCATGTCGTTTTTAACATCCTCAAGAAGGTTGTCTTCAACAGCAGCCATTAATAAGGCCTTTGCATATCTAACACCTATTTTGCTATAGTTCATCCTTAATTTAGGTTAATATCTTTAATTAGACTTTCGATATATTCCTTTTGACTGGAATCTTTTGAAAGCTCCTTTTTAAGAATTTTTTCTGCTATTTCTACAGATAAAAATGAAATCTGATTTTTAATATCGGTAAGGGCAGCCATTTTTTCACCTTGAATTAACGATTTAGCATTTTCAACAATTTTTCCTGCTTCAATACCTGCCTGAACTTTTGCATCAGAAATAATTTTGTCTTTTATTTCACGTGCTTCTTTTAACACAACGTCTCGTTCTTTACGAGCTTCGTTAATAATTCTTTCGTTATCTGACTGCAATTTTGCCATTTCATCTTTGGCTTTTTCAGCAGATTTTAGAGCATTCTCAATATTATCTTCACGCTCTTTAATCATTTTTAGAATAGGTTTCCATGCATATTTTTTGAGAATAATTAATACTAACGTAAAAGAAAGTAGCATCCAAAAAATGAGGCCTATTCCAGGGGTTACGAGTTCCATAATTTATATATGATTTGCGATTAGTAAATATTGTTTAATAATTAATTTATTAAAAACCTGCAAAGAAAGCCAACCGCTTTCTTTGCAAGAATTTCTTTTCTTCTCTATACGAAAAGAATTAACAAACAAACAACAATAGCAAAAAATGCAACACCTTCAACAAGTGCAGCAGCAATAATCATGTTAGAACGAATATCGCCTAAAGCTTCTGGTTGTCTGGAAATTGCTGTTAAAGCACTAGCACCAATGTTACCAACACCAATACCTGCGCCAACTGTAGCAATACCTGCACCAATACCAGCTCCCATTTTTGCAATAGCTGTGTTTGCAAGTGCCTGTAAAATAATTGTTAATGTAATCATAAATTATTGAGGTTTAAAGAAATTTTAATGATGTTCTTCGGTGGCCAATCCGAAATAAATAGCCGAAAGCAATGTAAATACATATGCCTGAATAAACGCAACAAGAAGTTCAAGCATTGACATAAATACAGTAAAAATAACTGATAAAATTGAGATTCCATAACCTGCACCAGTACTCATTTCACCAAAAATAAAAATAAGACTGAAAAAACCTAAAGCAATAATGTGACCAGCTGTAATGTTCGCAAAAAGACGAACCATAAGTACAAATGGTTTTGTTACTACTCCAATAATTTCAACAATCGGCATTAATGGAAGTGGAATTTTTAACCACCATGGAACTCCTGGAGCATTTATTATATGTTTCCAATAATTTGCATTAGCATTTACAGTAGTTATTACAAAAGTAAATAATGCTAAAATCATTGTAATAGCTATATTTCCCGTTAAGTTTGCTCCACCTGGGAAAAAAGGTACAAGACCTAATAAATTTGAAATAAAAATGAAAAAGAAAATTGTAAGTAAATAAGGAAGATATTTCTCATATTTATGACCAATAGAAGGTCGTGCAATATCATCGCGTACAAACAGAATTAATGGCTCCATCCAGGATTGCATTCCCTTTGGTGCTTTATCTTTTCTCTTTTTGTAGGATTTTGAAACACTTAAGAAGATCCAAAGCATTATTGCAAATACTAAAAATAATTCCAAAACTACTTTAGTAATAGAAAGATCAAATAAGTATGGTGCGGTTTCATCAACTTCACCTGCTTCGTTTACTTCAACAATTTTACCTTTATGCGGACCCTCAAGTTCCAATTTAAACCCATCGTATGCTTCTTCGCCATGATGAAATTTTGAGGACATAAAAACATGCAAACCACTATTTCTTTCGCTTCTGCTATATAAAATTACCGGAAGAGGAATACTTATATGATGACCATTAAAGTTTGCAATATGCCATTCATGATTGTCAAGTACGTGATCAATAATAAAATCACCGGGCTTAAAAGCTTTTTCATGTTTGGTTTCGGCTTCAGATTTTGTAGAATCAACTTCAATTTCGTTTGCCCATATTTTAGTAGCTGAAAACAGTAAAACTGTAACTAAAAAGATGTTGCGACACGCTTTAAATAGCAATATCATTCGATAATTTCGTTTTTTAAAAGCAAACAAAAATAATCAAAAATATTTGTAGACAATATCATAATTAAATTTTTTGAAAGATATTCCGCAATTAACTGTTTTACAACATGAGTAAAAATAAAATATCATAAATGTAAAAATCTAAACCAGTTTTGGAACAGTTAAAAAAATCTAATCTTTGCAATATCATAAAGAATTTTCATGGCAATATGTCAATCTTTTTGTAATTTTGTCAGTTGCATTATATGATATTGTGAGTTATGGATATTCAGCAAGTTAAACAGCGTTTCGGTATAATTGGAAACTCGGCAGGGCTTACAAGAGCTATTGATATTGCTATGCAGGTAGCAGCAACCGATCTTTCTGTATTGATTACAGGAGAAAGTGGTACAGGTAAAGAAATTTTTCCTCAAATTATACATCAGTTTAGTCCACGAAAGCATGGGGTTTATATTGCTGTAAACTGTGGTGCAATTCCGGAAGGAACTATCGATTCAGAGCTTTTTGGTCACGAAAAAGGATCTTTTACAGGTGCCCACGAAAAACGTAAAGGTTATTTTGAAGTAGCTCATAACGGAACAATCTTTTTGGATGAAGTTGCAGAATTACCTTTATCTACACAGGTTCGCTTACTTAGGGTTTTAGAAACGGGAGAATTTTTTAAAGTCGGTAGTTCGCAATCTCAGAAAACTAATGTAAGAGTTGTTGCTGCAACAAATGTAGATATCCCAAGAGCGATACAATCCGGTCGTTTCAGAGAAGATTTAAATTACAGGCTGAATACCGTTCCTATATTTGTTCCTCCACTAAGAGACAGAACAGAAGACATTCTTTTACTTTTCAGAAAATTTTCAAGCGATTTTGCCGAAAAATATCGTATGCCGACTATTAAGCTTAGTCCTGGTGCGCAGATGGCATTAACTAATTATGGTTGGCCGGGAAATGTACGTCAACTTAAAAATATTACAGAGCAAATTTCAATTATTGAGCAAAACAGGGATATATCTGAAGACTCTCTCCAAAAATATTTACCAGACGCATTTACTTCCAAGTTACCAGCTATTTTTTCGGGTGACATTGTTGACAATAAAACATTTAATTCTGAACGAGAAATACTTTATCAGATACTGTTCGACATGAAAAAAGACATGAATGAACTAAAGCAGTTGGTAAATGATATAATGCACGACAGAATAGGAAATGTACCGGTAAGGGAAAAATCATATCAACCAACAGTTACAGATAATCAAACAATTATTAATCAGAACACAGAGCCAACTATTCGTATTTCAAATGTAAATCACGAAAATATTCAGGACACAGAAATTTTTGAAGAAGAATCATTTTCTTTGGAAGAAAAGGAAAAAGAATTTATTATTAAGGCACTTGAAAAGTATCATGGAAAACGTAAATTAGCAGCAACAGAATTAGGTATTTCTGAACGAACACTTTATAGAAAAATAAAAGAATATAATCTTGGAGAATAACATGAAAAGGAAACTGGTTTTAATATTATCTTTTCTTTTATTAATTGGGATTTTGGGTTGCAGAATTAACTATTCATTTTCGGGTGCATCACTTTCTCCTGAAATGAAAACTCTAAGTGTACAATTTTTTCCAAATCAGGCACCACTTTTCCAACCTACACTTAGCACAGTTTTTACAGAGGCCTTAAAAAATAAATTAACATCACAAACCAGTCTGGAATTAATAAACAGCTCAGCTGACCTTGATTTTCAGGGCGAAATAACAAATTACAGCACAATGCCAATGGCGATTCAGGGAAATGAAACAGCCGGCTTAAACAGACTTACCATAGTAGTTCACGTAAAATTCACAAATGCAAAAAACCCCAATCTTAATTTTGATAAATCATTTTCGCAGTTTGCAGACTACGAAAGTACAAAAATATTAAGCAGCGTTGAAGAAGACCTTATTCAGCAAATTGTTGAAAAACTTACTGAAGATATATTTAACGCAGCAGTCACAAACTGGTAAGCATGAATTTAGACTCATTTTACACATATCTAGAGCAACCCAATACGCTTAACAGCCAATCACTAGCTGAACTTAGCGAATTAATAACACGCTACCCGTATTTTCAATCAGCAAGATTATTATATTTAAAAAACTTACACTTACTTAACGACTACAGATACAATGATGAACTAAGAGTGGTTTCAGCGTATGCGGGTAATCGTAAAGTATTGTATGAATTAATAAATGAAAATAAAATAAACTCAAAGGAATCCACATTAACATTTAACACAAACACAGAACACAACAACATTCACAATATTTCAGAAACGCCAGAGACTAAAGAAATTGAAGTTGTTACAGAAGATGAAACCATTACTAATAGCAAAGATTCCACTATAGTTTCCACTTCAGACATTTTAACTGACATTATCGAAACTAAGGAAGAAGAAATTCCAACAAAAGAAGAAAATAACATTCTGCCTATAGTAACTGAAGAAATAAATACGAATGATGATTCAGAAATATATACAGAAATTGCAAAAGAAAAAGAAATTATAACAGAACCAATTAATATAGATCACCAAATAACAGAAGAACCAATTTTGCCGGTAACAGATGTTATTAAAGAAACTCCACAAAACAATATCGATTATGAGCAAATTGTTAAAGATGAAAAAGTAACCGAAAAAACACAAGCTGAAATTCCAGTGCTAGTTGTTGAAGAACACTATATAACAAAAGAAAAAGAAGTTGTAGAGGAAATTATTAAAAAGGAGCCTGTAAAAGAAAGTCTTGCCGACCTGATACTTAAAAAAGTAGCAACAATACATGCGGAGAGGGGAAAATCTAAAGAACAAATTAAAGAAAAAGTTGAAACGATACCTATTGTAATAAAAGAACAATCTTTTGTTAATCAAGAACAATTACTTGATGAAATTATTGCTGAACATAAATCAAAGGTAAAAGAGGTAAAAGACGAAAGCTTTATTGTTATACCTGAAGAAAAGAAACACGAAGAGATTATTGCTGAAAGCAAACCTGAAATTGAAGATGTTACAGCAGATAATTTTATAGTTATTACCGAAGAAGAAGATTTAACAAAGTATGATGTAATTCAGGAAATAGAACCAATAAAAGAAGAAGTCACAGAAATTGAGCCGGTTTCATTTACTAAAAAATTTAAACACAAACTTATTGTTTCTGATGAAAAACAAATTGATGAAATTATTTCTGAAAAGACTACTGAAGAAATAACGAATAATGAAATTGTTGTTTCAAACAAGGATTCAATGTTTACATTGGAAAAAGAAACAACTATTGTTAAAGATTATCCATTTGACGAACAAACTCCACTTTTCACAGCACCTGCATACGATATTAATTCTTTACTCGAAAAAGAACCCGTTTTAAAAGATTCTGCTGAAATTGAAAAAACAGAAAACCTTGAGCAAATCTCAATGCCTTTTGAAAAATGGCTGGATTTTATTTCAAAGGACACAAAAAAGGTATCAAAGCCAAAAACCAACCCTGATTTAATAGAGGCTTTTATTAAATCTGAGCCAAGATTAAGCTTTAAAATTGCCCCCGAGAACTCAAATTTAAGACAAAAAGAACCATTAATTTCACACAACGAAATAGAGTTAGTGTCTGAATCACTTGCAGATATATACGCCAAACAAGGATTAACAGAAAAGGCAATATCTATGTATGAAAAATTAGCTTTGCAATATCCAGAAAAAAATATTTACTTTGCAAACCTTATTTTAAAAATAAAGGAACAAAATAGTAATCAATAAATCAATCAAGTATGATTTACACTTTAGTTATAATAGCAATTTTTATCATTTGTGTTTTACTAATATTAATTGTTTTAGTTCAGAACTCAAAAGGTGGTGGCTTTACTTCTAGCTTTGCTTCGGCAGGGCAAATTATGGGTGCTCGCAGATCAGCAGATTTTCTAGAAAAAGCAACATGGTATCTTGCTGGTGCACTTTTAGTGTTTTCAGTAGTTGCAAGTATGACAATACCTCGCGAAACCGCAGATCCAAATAAATCAAAAATCGAAGATCAGGTAAAAACAATGCCAGGTTCGGGTGCAGCAATGCCTGAAATGCCAACAACAGGTGCTGCAGGACAAAATCAACCAGAAAATAAATAATATTTTATACATATATTAAATGTCAGTATGTCATACATACTGACATTTTTTATTGTTATTAACTTACGTTATTGTAAAATTGTCGCTTTCTTTGTCAAAATTTTTGATGGCATAAAATTAGACTTAGCGCTGTCAGATCAAAAAAAATAATTGTTTAACTAAATAAAATAAATCATGGCAAAAATCAAGATTAAACCTTTAGCCGACAGAGTTTTAATAGAAGCTCAACCTGCTGAAGTAAAAACAGCAAGCGGTATTTTTATTCCTGATACAGCACAAGAAAAACCACAACGTGGTAAAGTTGTAGCAGTTGGAACAGGAACTAAAGACGAAGAAATGAAAGTAAAGGCTGGCGATATGGTTCTTTATGGTAAATATGCAGGAACCGAAATTACTGAAGGTGATGCAAAATATCTCATAATGAGACAATCAGACTTATTAGCAATTGTAGAATAATCATTTAAAATAAATATTTATTATGGCAGCGAAAGAAATTATATATAATATCGACGCACGTGAAGCATTAAAAAGAGGTATCGATAAATTATCAAATGCAGTAAAAGTTACATTAGGACCAAAAGGTCGTAACGTAGTTATCGAGAAAAAATTTGGCGCACCTCAAATTACAAAAGACGGTGTTACAGTTGCAAAAGAAATCGAATTAAAAGATACTTTTGAAAACATGGGTGCACAAATGGTTCGTGAAGTTGCTTCAAAAACTGCCGACAATGCAGGTGACGGAACAACAACAGCTACCGTTTTAGCACAATCTATTATCAGTGTAGGTTTAAAAAATGTTACCGCAGGTGCAAATCCAATGGATTTAAAACGTGGTATCGACTTAGCAGTTACATCAGTTATTGCTAACTTAAAAAAACAAACACGTCAGGTTGGTGATGATTATAACAAAATAGAACAAGTTGCAAGAATTTCAGCAAATAACGATGCTACCATCGGAAAACTTATTGCTGAAGCAATGAAAAAAGTTAAAAAAGAAGGTGTTATAACTGTTGAAGAAGCAAAAGGAACCGAAACAACTGTTGAAGTAGTTGAAGGTATGCAATTCGACCGTGGATATATTTCTCCATACTTTGTTACAAATACAGAGAAAATGGAATGTGTAATGGAAAATCCATACATTCTTATTCACGACAAGAAAATTTCTGCAATGAAAGACTTGCTTCCAATTTTAGAAGCTGTTGTTCAATCAAGTCGTCCTTTGGTTATTATTGCTGAGGATATCGATGGTGAAGCATTAGCTACTTTAGTAGTTAACAAACTTCGTGGTTCATTAAGGGTTGTTGCAGTTAAAGCTCCTGGTTTTGGCGACAGAAGAAAAGAAATGTTAGAAGACTTGGCAGTATTAACAGGCGGAACAGTTGTAACAGAAGAGCGCGGATTTAAATTAGATACTACAACTTTAGAAATGCTTGGAAAAGCTGAGAAAGTAAGTATTGATAAAGAAAATACAACTATCGTTAATGGTGCTGGTAAAAAAGCTGACATTAAAGGTCGTGTAAATCAAATTAAAGCTCAGATTGAAAACACAACATCTGACTACGATAAAGAAAAATTACAGGAACGTTTAGCTAAATTAAGCGGTGGCGTTGCAGTATTATATATTGGTGCAGCTACTGAAGTTGAAATGAAAGAAAAGAAAGACCGCGTTGACGATGCATTAAGCGCTACCCGTGCTGCTGTTGAAGAAGGAATTATTCCTGGTGGTGGTATTGCTTTTATCAGAGCTATTAAAGATCTTGAAAAAGTAAAAGGCACAAACGAAGACGAACAAACCGGAATCGAGATAGTAAAAAGAGCATTAGAAGAACCATTACGCCAAATCGTTGTTAACGCTGGCTTAGAAGGTTCAGTTATTGTGCATAAAGTTATGGATGGTAAAGGTGATTTCGGATTCAATGCTCAAACAGAAAAATACGAAAATCTTTTTGAAGCAGGTGTTATCGATCCAACTAAAGTAGCTCGTATTGCTTTAGAAAATGCAGCTTCTGTGGCAGGAATGTTCCTTACAACAGAATGTGTTATTGGTGAAATTAAAGAAGACAAACCAGCTATGCCTGCAATGCCAGGTGGCGGTGGAATGGACGGAATGTACTAATACAAGTATAATGTTACAAATAAAGAACCGCCTCGAAATGGCGGTTTTTTTTATTTGTAAAAAAATCATTTACCAAATATAATCCGCAACCACAGATAAAATAGACCTGCCTATTATCCCTCTTTTATGAAGATGATTGGTAAAGAAATAAAAAAATGGAATAGAGTGTTTTTCTTTGCGAGCATTGCATTGTTTCGTGAAGACACGAACCATTGAGTTGGGGTTTTTTATTTGTGAAAAACCTGAACTAAAAAATTATTTTGTATTTTTGGTATCACTATAAAACTTAAGCCAGTAAACACTTTTATTAGCATATAATTTTCTATGAAACTCCTTGATAAAAACAATTACTACAAACTTGCTAAACCTTTACAAAAAGTATCAATTAATAATTTGTTTGCACGTTCTGTAGTTGAGCATTGCGTTGAAGGCGAAATTTATGTCGACAATTACGATAATCCACAAACTTATTATGTGGTTCATCCATATGGAATGTCATTGTTATTTGGGAACTGGCAAAATCATGAATTCAATGAGCTTTTAAAGGACTACGCCCTTAACACCTTTCACAAAAGAGATAAACATGAATGGATGCAGGCTTTTCCTGATAACTGGAATACCGTTTTAAATAATTTATTTAAAGGCTATCTTATTAAATCTTCTAATAATATTGAAAATAAAGAAACCGGTATTATTGAACTGAATACTCGTGTTAATTTTAAATTCAATCCTGAAAAATATCAGAATTTCAGAGAAAAACACAAATTATCAAATCTGCATATTGTTCGAACCGACAAGAATATTTTCAACGAGATGAAAGGAAGTGTTGTACCGTTATATTTTTGGAATGACTCGGAAAGTTTTTTAGAAAATGGCATTGGTTTTAGCTTGTTTTATGAAAACAAATTAGCCTCAACAGTTTATTCATCATTTATACACGACGACAAACTTGAATTTGGAATTGAAACAGTAGCGGAATTTCGTGGTAAAGGATTAGCACAATATACCTGTTCGGCATTGATAGATTATTGCATCGAGAACAATTATGAACCTATATGGGCATGCAGATTAGAAAATTTAGGATCGTACAAATTAGCTCAAAAGCTGGGGTTTGTGCCTGTTAGGGAAATTCCTTATTATAGATTAAGTAAATAAAATGAAATAATAACAGCAAATCCATAAAACTTTTTAATACACATTAATATTCCTAACCCTAACCAAAATTCACAATTGAATTATATTCTACTCTTGGCGAATTAATATTAAAAACAACAGACAAAACTGTTATCGATATCTCGAATTTTGCAAATGGCATTTATTTTTTAAATATAAAACAAACCAATAATTGTTTAATGACTAAAATTGTTAAACATTAAGGCCAAGGCATTCTGCCCGTCATAAAATGCGGATAACAATTTTCAAGGTGAAATTTCTACACTATGTTAAAGTATAATTTAATACTTTATCACAGTTTACACAAAGATTAGAATCTGGAATAATGAAAAAGTAATTACTGTACTACAATTTTTTTTCAATTTAAAAGTTTATTATTTGCCTAAAACATTTATAAAATTGAACAGATTCTTTTTTTTCATTATTATTCTAACACTTCTTGTTAAACAGGGTAAAGGTGAAACAGAAATTGCCTTATCTGGTAAAACACTGAACTCTTTACAATGTAACAGACCACATACATTATTTCGTTTTGGACTAGGATGTCAAAAATCCTTTTTCGCAGAATTAGGAGTTTCAAGATTTAATTATACTCATATTTTTAAGCACAGTAACAAATTTGATTATTATGGTGCCCTAGAATTAACTCCTGCAATAAAACCCAAAAAAGATAACAATATTATTGGCATTAAGGCCGGCTTTGAATTATATGTTAGAAGTATTATACTTGCTGTGGAACCAAAATATTTAACAGATGGAAAAAACAACACTCTTATTATTACACCAAAAATCGGACTAAGTATTCGTAGTATTTATTTTTATTATGGATATAGTTTTCCGGCTATAAATAATTCATTTTCAAAAATCGGAATTCATCAATTCTCTTTGGTTATTCAGTTTGGTTTTAGATTTTCAAAAAAATAAATTAACCGTTTTTTAATAAAATAAAAGCATTATTTTTTTCATGTGCGTGCTTAATCGGTCAATTGGAATCGCATTTAATCAACATAAATTATAATTTCAAAAATTGCTGTTTATTAGTGATCTTAAAGGGTTAAAAAATCTTTCAATTAAACGTATATCTTCAGTAATAATTTCGGCAGATCCTTTCATTTCCTGACTAAAAATTAAATTTTTCCCATAGTTTGTTTTTAAACCATTTGGGAAATCTACTTCTACAACGTAATTTGATTCCTCTGAAATTAAAGAAATAGATTTTACTTTTCCTATTACCATACCAAATTCCATATATGGAAAATTATAAAACTTAATATTTACTTTCTGTCCTGTTTTTACTTTGCCAGAACCCTGCATTGGCATTATAATTCTACCAACCATTCTGCTTTCCACTTCTGGTATAACGGTAAATACTTTATCGCCTGCAGTAATGTTTTGGTTTTCATTTCTAACAGTTGTAAATGCTACCCTACCATTAATTGGCGAAATTAAGAGATATTGTTGTTTCCATTGTTTTACACTATTTAATAAAGTATTGTATGATTGTTCAATTGCCTGTGTATATTGTTTGCTTTGTTCCTGAACCTGTAATTGTAATTCAACAATTTGTTGACCTAATTGAGAAATCTGAAGTTTAACATTTAAAAGATTTGTTTTTGCACTTTCATATGTCTGTTTTCTTTGAATAAATGCAGATTTAGATTTTGAGAATTCTGCTTCAGATGTTACTTTCTCACTGTAAAGTGAAGAGTCTCTTTTAAACTCAGATTTTGCAATTATTAAATCTTCTTTTTGCAGTTCGCTTTGTATATTTAATCTATTATAATATCGGTTTTGTATTTCAATTTGCTGTTTTAAAAATTCAATCTTTTTATTAAGTAAATTTAATTGTATAAAGTTATTATAATCATTGCATGATTTAATATAGTTAATATATGAGACTTGAATATCGCCTAACAATAAATCATCAAAAGAATTTGTTTGTACAAGCGTACTTGATTTAGGATTAAATATTTGCAATAAACTATCTAACTTAATCACATCATGATAGCTTGCAGGATTTTCAATTGCTGCTAATATTTGGTTTTGCTGTACAATTTGTTTGTCTTTAACAAATAACTTAATAATCTTACCTGATGATTTAGCAACCATAGTTGCTGGAATATTTTCAGTTGTTACAGAAATATCTGAAACGATCACATCCGGATATTTATAAAACCAACTGCCAACAAATAGCAATAACACTACAGAAAACAGCAGAATAATTCCCCACCTTAAAATCCAACGAGGTGGTCGCCCAAGTATTTCCTGAACTTCCTCGCTTCGTAATTCAATCATTTTTTCTTCAAGTTCCATATATCTTTTGAACAACTTTTTGACGCAGATTAACACTGATGAATACGGATTTTCATTTTTTAATTCTTATCTGTTTTATCTACGTTTAACAGTGTCTGTTTTTTTAATTACCTAATTCCAATTGATTTTTAACTAATTCAAAATATGACCCTTTTAGATTTGTTAAAGTTTCATGATTCCCCTTTTCAATAATTTTCCCATTTTCAAGAACAACAATTTGATCTGCATTTTTTACTGTACTTAATCTGTGAGCTACAACTACAACCGTTTTACCCTTAAAAAACTCATTAAGATTTTCCATTATCTGTTTCTCATTGTTTGCATCCAAAGCATTAGTAGCTTCATCAAAAAATATAAATTCGGGATTTTTATATATGGCACGAGCAATTAGTAATCGTTGTTTTTGCCCTTGACTAATTCCGCTACCTTCCTGCCCAATCTTTGTATTGTAACCTAAAGGCAATCCTTCAACAAAGCTATGAATATTTGCAGACTTTGATGCCGATGCTAATTTTTGCAGATTAATATTTTCATCTCCCGGAGCAATGTTTTCGGCAATTGTTTCAGAAAATATAAAACCATCTTGCATTACCACACCACACTTACCACGCCAAAATGAACCATTAATATTATTTAGTAAAGTGTTACCAATTCTTATTTCACCTTTTTCAATTTTGTAAAAACCTAAAAGTAATTTAATTAATGTTGTTTTTCCGCTACCACTTGTTCCAACTATTGCAGTAACTTTTCCTTGTGGAATATCCAATGAAATATCTTCTAACACCGCAGGTGAATGCGGTCCCTCATATCTGAAAGTAAGATTCTCAACTGTAATATTCTTTTCATCAGGCAATATTGTTACTCGTTGTTGAGATTCCGGTTCTTCGTCATCTTTGTTGTGAATTTCACCCAATCTTTCTAAACTTATTTTTGCATCCTGTAGCGATTGTATAAAACCTATCATTTGATCAATTGGTGCTGAAACCTGACCAACAATATATGTTACAGCCATCATCATACCTAATGTTATTTCGCCATGAATTACTGCTCTAGCAGCCAAAAACGAAATAAATATTGTAGTTGTTTGTGATAAAAATAACGAGCCTAATTGTTGATATTGTCCCAATGCCAGACTCTTAATATTTATTTTAAAGAGATTTGCCTGAATACGTTCCCACCTCCAACGTTTTTGTTTTTCGCAATTATTAAGCTTAATTTCCTGCATTCCGGTAATAAGCTGAAATAAATTACTCTGATTGTCTGATGCCAGAGCAAATCGTTTAAAATCTAAATCCCGACGACGACGTAAAAACAATACTATCCATAAAATATAAAGTGTATTTCCAAAAAGAAAAATACCAAGTATCTTTAAATCATAATAAGCTAAAACGCCTCCAAACACAACAAGATTGACCATTGAGAAAAGTGTTGAGAGTGAAGAACCTGTTAGAAAATTCTGAATACGTGTATGGTCACCTATACGCTGCATAATATCGCCAATCATCTTAGTATCAAAAAAACCAATAGGCAAGCGCATTAACTTAATTAAAAAGTCGGAAATAAGCGAAATATCAATTCGGGTGCTTATATGTAACAATATCCAGCTACGCAAAAAATCAACCGACATTCTTCCGGCAAAAAGGACTAACTGAGCAATTAATATAAGAGTTATAAAACCAATATTCTGATTGCCTATACCTGTATCTACAACAGCCTGTGTAAGGAAAGGAAAAACAAGTTGCAACAAACTTCCTAACAACATTCCCAAGAACAATTGGATAATATATTTTTTATGTGGCTTTAGGTATTTAAATAAAAAATCGATTTTAGTTCTATCTGATTTTTCACCTTTTAACTCATAAAATTTTGGCGTTGGTTCTAACAATAATGCAATACCAGTATTTTTATCATTTGTTTTAGTACTTATCCAACACTTTAAAAATTCCTCTTTTGTATATTTAATAAGACCATGAGCAGGATCTGCAACGTGCACAACAACTTTCGACTTTTTACTTTCAATTCTATAAACTACCACAAAATGATTTTGCTTCCAATGAACAATGCAAGGTAAAGGAGCTTCGGCACATAATTTTTCAAAATCAACTTTAACTCCCATTGTTCTAAAACCAATACTTTCAGCAGCATCACTAATGCCCAACATACTAACACCTTCACGAGTAATAAAAGATTTTTCGCGTAAATATTGCAAAGTGTAACTACGTCCATAATGCTTTGCCACCATGCGTAAGCAGGTAGGTCCACAATCTTTGGTGTCAGGTTGGTTATAATGAATGAAAGAATTCATTTTATTATTGCATTTGTTTTCCAGAATCTTTTGTTCCTCTGTCGCCCTGCCTGAATTTATACTGTAATGTTATAAAATACGTTGGTTTGTATGAACTGGAATTCTCTATCGTATTTTGAACAAAACCACTATAATTTAAATACCTCCCATGTTTTAAAAAATCATCAAAAACATTATTAACACCAAGAGTCAATAAAAATTTGCTCTCAAAAAATTTACGTGTTAAACTTACCGAGGAATTTATATAATCAAAATTATAACCCTCAAAAGTTATCTCACGACTAAAATAATTTATATAAAAAGTAGCGGAAGTTTTTTCGTTAAAGAAAAAATCGGAGCTAAATTTAGCATTAAAACCAAAATCTTTTTTCTTTAACCCGTTATCAGCTAAATCAGATGTTTCAATATATGTTTGCTTGATTGATGACGAAAAATTTAAATCACACTTTTGTTTTATCGAAACCCAGGAAGAAAGCTCAATACCCAGACTACTATTGTGAGATATATTTGCGGGTGTGGTAATTGAAATAATATCATTATAAGGAACAGTTAAATAAGAAACATCATTGTTAGTAACACTATAAAAAATATCAGCATTAAAATTCCATTTTTGTTTATTATATGTATATCCCAAAAATAAATTATTGTATGCTGTTGGTTTTAATTCTGAGTTTCCTGCTGACCAATTACGTGGATTTTGTTTATCAATAAAATCGCATAACTGATTATACCAAACAGATTGAATACTTCTTGAATAAGTAAACTTAATTTCATTTAAACTATCTGCCGAAAATACTATTGTTGCAGAAGGCAAAGCATGAATACCATCCTGTGTAACTTTTAGCAAAGTATCTTCAGAATTTATTTTAAAACGGGTAAATTCAGCAACATTTTTATTGTATTGTGCAGAAATACCTGCGTCAAATTTCCATTTTTTTAAAGTAGTACCAATTCTCCAGCTTAATGTCTGCCTTTGAACCTTACCATCAGTGTAGCTTGTTTTAGGATAATTAATAACATCATTCTGGGTATAAACATCATCTGTATTACCCCTCAACTGAAACCAGCCATTCCAGCCAAAATTCCAACGTGTTTTAGCATTAATAGGATGATTATGAAATAAGCCACCATAAAACCCTAATTGGCCCCAATCATTTTCTGTTTTATAATTTTCACTGCTTACAACAGGCATCTCGTAATTATAAGTATGAAAAGATTTATTTACATTTCCCTGATTTTGCAAACCTCCATAAATAGAAATCTCTTTACCAATAGTATCAATTCTATGATAAAACGAAGCATTAACCCATTTGCTAATACTATTATTAGTATACTCAGAATTAGCATTATACTTATCAGAGATTGTATTAGTGCCTGTATTAATACGTTGAGAATTACCATTACTAAGATAAGTTCCCTTATTTTTATAAAAACCACCTGTTAACCTAAATCTGGTATTGGCATTAGGTGAAATTCTAAAACCACCATAATTCCATAAAGCATCAGAATTGCTTTCGTTACCTGATTCATCATTTAACTGGTAATTGTTAGAACCAAAACTTAAGGTTCCGTCTGTTTTGCTATCACTATAAGAATTAGAATGATTATAATTTGCATTGTAATAGAACAATATCTTTTTTACTTTATAATTAGCATTAATATAATCTTCACTTTCATTAATTTTATTGAATTTAATTGTACTGTTATTTGTCTGAGCTACCCCACTAAACCCGTCTGTTGTCTGGTTTTTCATTTTTATATTGATTATGCCACCCTTACCCTCACCACTTCGTAAAGAAGCATCAATAACTTCAATTTTTAAAACACTTGCAACAGGAATCATTTCTGTTTTTGGATAAACATATTCGGCTGGCTGATCGTCAACGTAAATTGTGGCAGGCGCACCTTTATATTTAACATTATCATTTAACTCCACTGTAACACCGGGTAAAGTTCGTAACAAATCAAATATATTTTTTGCAGAAGTTGTTTTTGCTGCATTTATGTTAAAAACTTTCCTGTCGAATTGCTGCTCCATGTATTTTGCCTTATCAATAACTACAGCCTCTTTCATCATGTTTATATCAGGCTGAATAAAAATTTTACCAATATTTATTTTTGAATTATTAGTATAATTTATTTCTACCTTTTTATCAGTAAAACCTAAATATTTTACCAATAAATACTGACCTTCCTGATATTTAATATTTTTAATTTTAAATTCTCCGTTTTCATTTGTTAAGGAACCACGGATTACCGAGTCGGCTTTATTTTTTAAGATAACATTACCAAATGACAATAACTGTTTTGAAGATGAATCGGCTATAGAGCCTGTAATTTCTATTGTTTGAGAATTAACTGTTAATTTTATAATTAATATAATAATCAATAAAACATGTTTTTTCATTTTATGAGATTATTTGAATTACATTCTGACAAATTAAACAATTTACAATTAATAAGTCTAGTTGATTAATAAATACTCTATAAAATTTTGAAATTAAAATACATTAATCATTTCTTATTTGAAGATTAGAAATTACAACAAATTACCAAATATTAAAAGCAATGAATATATGCCTTGCTTTATTATATTTAACTGTTGCTTACATGTTATTATTTTGAAATTATAAATTATTTTTCTTCTGAAATTCCAAAAATTTTTCAATTTGTTCTACACCGATACGCTTAGCAATAATTTTTTTATTCTTATCAAGTATGTATACTACTGGTGTACTATATATATCATAAAGATTACGGAAATTCGTAAAATGGTATTTATCATAAACATTTATCCAGTCTAAGCCATGTTCCTCAATAAATTTTTTCCACTCACCTTCTTCATTCTGGGTATAAACAGCAAATACCTCTACACCTTTATCTCTAACAGTTTTATAATATTCATAAAGTTTAGGCACTTCTTTTTTACAGTGCCCGCAACTTGGTTCCCAAAAAATTAATATGGTATAATCTGCTTTTACAAAACGTAATTGATGCATTTTACTATCAGGACCTTCCATTTTTAAATCAGGTGCAAGTTCACCTAGCATATTAGGTTTTGTTTTTGCTACTTTTTCGCCCATTTTTACAAGTAATGTAGAATCGGCCCACCAGCATTGTTTTGCTAAATAATATTTCTCAGCAAGATTAACAAAAACTCTATCCATTCCCATTATCTGAGATGTCTCAAAATAATTAGTTGTATAAACTACTGCATATTGAAAAAAGAATTTATTTTTTCTTGCAAGTTCACATACCTTTATTGACTCTTTTGTTAAAGAATCAGGAACAGTAAGCACAATATTTTTAAAGAAGTCTTTCATTTTAGATTCAATAAAAGGAGTTCTTAATAACCGCTCATCGCTAAAGTCAACATTATCCCAGTAGTGATCTTTATTATACACATATTGAAAAAGCCTTACCAATGAATCCTTTTTAGCATTTTCGGGAAAATTTGGTTTTGGTATATCAACAGGAGTTAAAACATTTAAGACTTTAGCAAGTAATGATGCCGGATTATCTTTTTTAATTTTTTCCCAGAATGCTTTTCTATCATTATCAATAGCAGTTCCTTTTTCTTGCCATACTTTCAAAGAGTCCTGCATTTTTTTATCAGAAAATTCTTTTATTTTTTCTGATGCAACTTTCATTTTCTTTTCAAGGCCAGCCATTGATCTTTGCCAATCAAAAAATATTTTATTTTCATCAGAACCTGTTGATTTAATATTTGCAATAAAATCAGTAGTATCTGTTTCAATTGAAAATTGCGTTGATTTATCCATTAAAAATTCGAAATATCTTTTTTTTAGAGAGGGAATAACTATTACATAAATTCCACCATCAAGTTTTTCTTTTTTGTAAAAGGTTCCACAGCCATTTTTATCCACCAAAACAGTGTCATCCGGATATAAATTTTCAGCAAATCTATGCGCTAAAAGTAAGGTGTCATTTTCAGAAAGACCTCTTACCTTAATTTTAATTTTATATCCTTGCCCATATAAAGAACTAACACAAATTCCAAAAAACGCTACAATAATTAATAATTTTCCAACTTTCATGATATTTCAATTTATAACAAAATTACTAGACTGTTTTAATATTAAAACATAATGAGTTTAATAATGCAGATTTAGTTATCGTGTTTAACGTTATTTAACCTCTTTTATGTAATATTCTCTGATAATAATTCCATTCTGTGTTTTTTAGCTCGAAACCTAATAAAATCATTTATGTTTATATCACTTGCTTCTAATACACAAGGAAATAGTTTAGGATTTTTTCGATACTCAAACATTTTTTGAATACAAGGTCCAGTGCAAACTGGTAAATGTTTGCATTTTAAGCAAAATTCATTTTCAAACCCTGCTTTAGAAAAATATCTTGTCATCAATTTATCATTATTAATAACATTTAATGGATCATTATTAATACTACCTATATTTATTAAATCAGAATAATCACGTGCAGTACATTTGAATGCTTTACCATCATAATTAAATGCTACATGATTAAATCTATCAGCATAACAAGCATAAAATCTTAGGGGCTTAAAAGCCCATAAATTAATTTCATAACCTTTTTCTATAATAATGGGTATTGCTTCTAATATCTGTTGTCTGTTAGACTTAGACTTATTCGCTTGCCAAATTCTCTGAAAATCAATACTTATTCTAGATTGATCAAAATCAGGTAGCAATTCTACAACTTCTTTTAAATACCTTAATGAGTCTTTATCATAATTATATCGTAAAACCACATTTGCTTTTTTATCAATTCTAATAATATTATGTATAGCTTTAATCGTTTGTTTAAAAGAATTAATATTTTTTATTGCTTTAATATTATTATGCTTTTCCTCACTACCATCAATGGTTATTTGATAACTATGTAAATTATTCTTTGAAAAGTAAGTTATTTTTTTCTCGTCAAGTAAGCTCCCATTAGTTGTTAGATGTTGTGACAAAACAATATTTTCAAATAGCTTGTTATTTTTTATTTCTTCAATAATTGGAATCATTACTTTATTATATCCCAACAAAGGTTCTCCTCCAAACCAATCAAAATGAATTTTAAATTGCCCTTTACTTATTATATTTGCAACATATATATTAATATTATCTATGGTTTCCTTTGACATTATACTTGGCTTTAATTCCACATTATTCAAATCTGTTGAACAATACCAACAATTTGCATTACAATTTAATGTGGGATTTATAGTAATCCACATAAAACCATCTACCAAGGTTTGTTTTTTATTTAAATATCTATAAATATCTATCTCCTCTTCATTGTTATTTGTTATAAATCCTAGTTTTAAAAAATTTTCAAATAGACTTAAATCATTAGTTTTAAATGCATTCAAATCATTTAACAGATTCTCAATGATAGAATATTCTGCTTTTTTCACAATAAATATTGTATCAAATAATCCATTATAACAAATCACTTGATCTTTCTCTTTTAAGAAATAATTATACTGACTCTTCTTATACATATAAAATACTTAAATTGTTAAAAAAAGCAACCTAATTTACTTAGGTTGCAAATAAAACTAGTTAATTTTACATCCAGCTGCCTGAATTTCAACACATTTTGCATGAGGTGTAACTCCACAAGTTGATTGTGGTGCTGGACAATCGCATGTTTGACTTTCACCACCTTTAATTAAATTAAGTGCTATTGAATTCATTGAATTTTGGCTTAAACCACTTTTTGATACTTTATTATTTTTCATGATTTTTGTTTTTTTTGCTAAAGCTTTCATTAATTATTTATAAAAAGTTTAGCGTTTTAATTTAATACATTTATTTCCTTCTTGGCGGTTTATAAACCCTTTTGCGCTTCGCTTTTTGCCATGCATTATTGCTTAGCGTATCATTTTTCTTATCTTTGCAGAGCAATTGTTTGGTAATACATTCGGTTGCGTTCGACAAGAGCCGGCTTTGGATCTGCAAGACCAAGCCGGTTTTTTTAATTAATGAGGTAAATATAACATCGCTCCGTCTAATATAATTGGACGGAACTAATTTTAACATTTATTGCCAATATTTTATCTTTTTAAATTCATAATTTATTGTGTTAATTGCTATTTCTGCTTTGAAACTTAATGTCTATTGTTATATCAAAATTATTTTCAAAATAAAAAGTTTTAATAGTACGATTATATTTAATTTGCGCACCAAGGGTTTTTATCTCTTCTATATAATTATATAACATACTACGTGAAACACAAAGTTTTTTAGCAAAATCTTCAGGCGATCCTGTTTGCTCCTTCTTTATTTCGCTGTTTATAAGTTTTAATTTGTCGAGGTTTGAAATAATGCTCATAATTAAATACAATTAAAAAATATTCAGTTTATAGCCTATAGTCGAACGAACTATAAATAGTAACCACAAAAAGTGAAATATTTTTTAAAATAGTATTACGAAAAACAACAACGCGAACACATTCACCTCATATACTTACAGTTACTATTTCTAAAATAAACTGTCTTAAAGTAAAATAATTTAATAAATGACATTGCCGGGCATTTTTTGTTTAAAAAATATGACACTATTTTCACGAATTAAAAAAAATAACCACATATATAACAAATCAAATATATTTGTCGTTTCGAGTTGTCAAGAAACTATTTTCTTGCTACCCAGTCGCGAAGCAAAATCTAGTGCTAAATACAACTCCATTCTTAGCGTATTTTCAACTTGTGCTTTAACTACAATTCCAAAAAATATTTTTATCTTTCACATTCTTTTTAACTAATAATTAAAGCTACTGTTTTTCGTTATATACTTAATCAAAAGAATAATATGAAAGCAATTAAAATAAAATATTTGATAACAGCAATAATGCTAGTTTTATGCTTTTATGCAAATGCTCAAAAGGATGAATTTAAAGAGATTGCATTACCTGTTGATCAAGACACAAAATTAATAACCTATTCTAAGGTAATTGAAATAACAGCGAATAAAGATTCATTATTTAAAAAGGGGCAAGCTTGGTTTCGGAAATTTTACAAAAATCCAACAGGAGTTATTCGCGAAACCGATACGGTAAATGGTAAAATTGTCGGAAAACATCAAATTAAAATTTTAAACCCTGCAGATAAAAAAGGAATTCAAACAATGAAGGGAATAACTCAATACACGATAAACACCTATTTTAAGGACAATAAAATAAAAATTGTACTTACAGAATTTAATCTTAACGCAACTTCATACACCCCAATTGAAAAATGGCAAGATAAGACTGCAAAAGATTTTTCGCCACAAAATTACTTCTATCTTGAACAGATTGATAAACAAATGAAAGACCTTCTTCTTGACTTTGAAAAATTTATGAAGGAACCAACAAAAGGCAAAAAAGATGAGTGGTAAATTATAATTACAGCTTTGCTTCCTTTTTCTTTCTCGCCAGAATTTTCTCTGGATCCTCTTGATTAAACTTATAAATAATATAAAACAAACTACTCAGAAAAAAAGGAATAAGTGGAATTTTATATCTAACTAATGCTCCAAAATTTGCTGTTGTTAATCCCATTGCAAAGGCAAAGGTAAATGCAAAAACAAAAGAAAAAATAATAAGTGAGTTATCAAATGCTGTTTTAAACATATATTTAAAACCAACTTTAAATACTGCTATGATACAAAGCACAATAACATAGGCAAATAAAAATAACAACATTAGATTTTCTAATGCTGAAATTACCATAACCGGATTTCTTGCTTCCCATAAAAATGGTCGAAATAATCCTGCTGTTATTGCAACTGGTGCCTTAGATAAAACACCAGTTATAGTTGGTTCAAAAGAACCAATATCAAAACTATTACCGCCATAATATGACTGTTTTAAATCTGACTGTGTAACAGAAGCCTTTGTAAGCATTTTATCTAAAGAAGAATACTGACCTGTTGAGCTCCCAAGTCTAAACATTAACAACGTGCCCCCAAAAACGACTAAAATAGCTAATGATGGTAAAATAGTATATTTTAAAATCGTATTTGTACTTCTTTTTAAAATATAATGTGAATATAAAATAATCGCACCCGCAAAAGAAGAATAAAAAATATACGGCTTAATACTCATCATGATATAAATTCCTATAATAATAAGAATAGCGTTCCCAATAATTTTTTTTCTTAATATCATTACTGAATAAAAACCTGCTAAAAACCAACACAAAGCAGCTAAAGTATAAGAATCTTTTAACAATCCACTTCCCCAAAAAAAGACAGATGGAACAAATAAAACAGCAAATGAAACCTGTGATTTAATCTCTTTAAACTGACTATAAAATAATCTGAATAATTTCCATACTCCTAAATAGGTGATTGTTGCCACAAGGACTGTAGTACACATGTAACTTTTTCCACCAAATAATAAAAACAAGGTTGATAGTCTTATAACAAAGAAAGTATTACTATCTTGATAATACCACGGATACCCTGTTTGATTATCAAATACAGAATAATTTTCAGCTGATAAATTGCCTGAAATAATTGACATAAAAGTTGAAAAATCCTTACCTGCGAGATTCAGCATACTAGCAGAACTCCAATAATATGCAATAGAATCTCCTTCTTCCTTATAATAATATACATAAATTAAGCAAAGAAAAATTCCACCAAGAATTTTGGCAGCCAAACCCATAGTAAAATATTTATATTCAGGATCTTTTTTAATTTTATTGTTTTGATAATATCTAGCTATTAATAATATAAACAAAATATAGAATGGGGTCATTATAAAATCATAAATATCTAATATATGTATAAACATAAATATTCAAAAAAATGTTGAACTGTAATTCGTTATAATTGACTCTACTTAACAAATCAAAGTTAATCCTTTTTTCTTAAATCCCCATTGAGCTTGTAATGCGAGTTTGAACATTTTTTTTGATTACCTTTGCATTAATATTTGGCTATTTTAATGCATAGATCTGACAAAGAACATATAGACGCGATTATTATTGGTGCTCAGAAAGCTGCAACTACATCCTTAAAAGAATATTTTAGACAACACCCTGAAATTATATCACATAGCACTAAAGAGTTTGCATATTTTGCCGATAATGATGAATTTCATAGAGGATTTCACTCCTCATTTCATTTATATTTTAAATATAAAGAAACCGGTAAAATCACATTAGCCAAAAATGTAAGCATTTATAACAATCCAACAGCAATTGAGAGATTATTCCAACATAATTCTGAAGCAAAGCTAATTTTTGTATTAAGAGAGCCTGTTGAACGCGCTTATTCTTCTTACAACATGGCAGTAGCTGATGGTTGGGTTAGTATTCCGTTTGATAATATTGTTGAAGACTTAGTAAATGATAAACTTGATAAAGAAAGCATTTTTTATAGAAATTTCTTTTCTTTAGGCTGTTATACTGAATCATTTAAATACCTAACAAAGCATTTCCCTTTAAGCCAAATTAAGGTTATATTATTTGAAGAAATAAAAGAAAACCCTCTGGAAATTTGTCAGGAAATTTTTAAATTTATTGGTGTTGACAGCTCGTTCCATCCAGAAGTCGATAAAAAATACAACATTACTCGTAAAAGTAGATTTCTTTTTTACTCACAAGTTTTAAATAAACTACAAAGAAAAAACAATTTATTTAAGAAATTTTCCAAGACATATCTTCCATATCCTATTTTTTTAAAACTGAGTTATTTCTTTAAAGAAATAAATATGAAAAAAGAACATTATGGAGAAATGAAGCAGGAAACAAAAGATAAATTAGTCGAGTTTTATAAAAAACAAAATATTGGTCTTTCAGATTTTATTAACAACAAGCAAATAAATTGGCCCAGTTTAAATTTATAACTCTCGTTAACCAGAATTATTTTATTGCCCACACCTTTAAGGTATCCCCTTTCTTAAAAACATCAAGTGAAATATTAATCACTTTTTTTAATAACATAAAAAAACCTTTAGATTCTGTTTTTTCACGGAAACTTTCTTCTGATCTCAGATTAGCTTTATTTTTCTTTAATAAACCATTTTTAATAGCTGCCGGAGATATTCCGGTTGTGTTAATTTTCACATCACTAAATCCTGATATTTTCAACATTTTTTTCATTGATCTAAATGAAAAATAAAATAAATGTTCAGGATATTCAAAAACTCTCCAACGACTTTTTATAAATACTCCCGTGAGACTTTTTCTGTTTGGGGTTGTAAGAAATAACAACCCGCCTGGTCTTAATAACGAAAACATTTTGTTTACATTCTGCAATGGATTCTTTAAATGTTCAACAACCTCAATGGAAACAATTACATCAAAACAATCAGATGTAGTGTAGTTTTCAATATCACCAAAAATAACAGAAATGTTTTTTTCTTTTAATATTTTTACCGCTGTTTCTGAATATTCACTTCCTGTAACATTCCACCCAAACTTTTGAGCCTCTTCTAGAAATTCACCACGACCACAGCCTACATCTAATATTTTATTTAATTTTCTGAATCTTTCGAATTTTTCAAGCCACTCTCTAAATCTTATAACGGTTATTGGAGAAAGCTCTGAAATTCCTTCGTATGCATATTTTTCGTAATATTTTGAAAGCTCTTCGTCAGTTGGAACTACAGGCGAAAAAACTAATTTACATTTCGCACATTTTAAAAGTTCAAAATCGGTTCCAATTTTATATGGCTGCAAATGATTATTTTCGCATACGGGACAATAAGTCTTCCTTATATTTAATAAATCACTTCTCATAATAAAGTTCTTTATAAATATTCTCTGCAATTGTAAATTGTCTATATTTCATTGCTAAATCTCTAATCCTGTCTTTTATTAATGGTTCCAGTAAAAGTATATCAATTTTTTTACAGGCATTAATAAATTCATTATTACTAAAATCGGAAAGCACAAATCCGGCATTGTGTTTTTCAATAATATCTGAATCGTCAGAGATATTCTTTGTTATAACAACAGGTAATCCCATTGCCCAATATTCACCGTCTTTTATCGGAGCACTGTATTTTCTTGAAGGAACAGGTTTCATTGTATTTATTGCAAAGTCGGCTAAACTTAAATATTTAGGAATTTCGGCATATGGAACAAATAAACTTACAACAACATCTGCAGGTATATTATGCTTTAAGATAAAAGCATCTATAGTTAATTTATCAATGCTGGTAAGCAATAAAAACTTAAATTTTCGATTCCAATATTCATATGCTGCTTTAACAAATAAAAACAGTTCATCTTCTAAATAAATACCTCCAATTTTTCCTGCATATACCATTACCCTGTTTCCAAGTAAATCTAACGAGCCTTTAAGTTTATTGTTATCTTGTATTTCAAACAAATTCAAGTCAACACATGCTGGCTTAATAAATAATTTTTGAGTTTTTAATTTATAATTTTCTTTTGCAAATTCAACCATTGTTGCAGTTGTGGTAATTATTGCCGAAGCTCTTTGTGCCTGTTTCTTTTCAAGCCATTTTAAAAGTTTATAGGAAAAACTGTTTTGCTTCCAGGTGTTTGTTTCAAGCATAAGTTCCGCATGTGGTTCGAAACTATCTAAAATTAATTTCTTCCCGGTAATCACGGACAAAATATATCCTAATCCGCCCGCTGGTGTACACCAAGTATGAATACTTCTAATTTTATTTAAAAAACATATTCCTGCTAATTTCAGAATACTTAACAAAGCAGAAATTATTGCTACTAACCCAAATTTGTGATACTTTGTTCTTAGTAGTATAATGTTTTTTTCTTCTTTATATTTTCTTTTTAATTGTTTCCAGTCTTCATTTTCTACCTTAAAATGAGTTTGCTCTATTGTGAATAAAAAAATTTTTTCCCCAGCATTAAGGTTTTTTCTTATGATTTCTACATAAGGTAAGGTATATGACTGAATAAGCGCATCTTTGAAACTCCAATATGTAACAACTAACACATTCTTGCTCATGCCATTAATTTTCTGAAGAGTTTAAAAAATGATGGAGGATAAACAAGTAAAGCTTTAGCTAAAAAATAAGCTCCTCTTGATTTATTTTTTCCGTTTTTCCACCAACTACCTGCTAAGATAATGTATAAATTCGAGAAACAATGAAGTTCAAAAATTTTGCTTTTAAACAATTTATTCGTTTTTGCTTTTTTATATGCAAGCAGGTGATCACTTTCCATCAGAGCAATATTTGAATGCATATTAGAATCATGAACCCTATATTGCACTAATTTCTCTGGTAATCTTTCAATATGGTATTGGGAAGCTATTCTGAAAAAAAACTCCTGATCGGCAGCAGTCGATAATTCTACATCAAATAATCCAATTTTATCCAACACCTCTCTTTTTAAAAGAATACTGCTAGGAGCTGGTATTACAGTCCCATTCCACAATAACAAATCATCAAGTACCTTTCCTTTTTTTCCACATAAACAACGTGCAGTAACAACACCTTTCGAATCAATTATTTGCACATCCGAATGAACTAACCCATAGTGTTCTTCTGCAGTATTAAGTGCCTCAACTTTTTTTGTAAGATTATTAGTAAGCCACAAATCATCTGCATCTAAGAATGCGATAAACTTTCCTGAAGAATTTTTAAAACCAAAATTTCGAGCTGATGAAACTCCTGAGTTTTTTTGAAATAAATATTTAATCCGATTTTCCTTAATTGCAATATTTTGAATTATTTCAGCTGTATTATCAGTAGAACCATCATCAACCACAATAATTTCTAAATCAACTAAAGACTGATTACAAACCGATAAAATAGTTTCGTTAATAAATTTACTTGCATTATATGCCGGTATAACAACTGAAACTAAAGGCATTATACACAAATTGGATTAAAAACTTTAGGTAAAACAAAGGGCAGAAAAATATAGTTTCTTTCAATCGGATTAAATTCAAACTCGTTTATTTTTATAAGAGCCCCTTCGTGAATAAGATAAATATTATAATTATAGTCATTTAATAATTTGTTTACTTTTAAATAGCTGTCTGCATTAAAATGACCTTTTACTCCTTCACTTTCCGGCAATAAGATTTCACAAAATATAATAGGTTTATCAGTTTCAAGAATTTTCTTCATCCCCATAAAAATCTCATATTCATATAACTCGACATCAATTTTAATTAAATCAATTTTTGTAATCTTCTTTTCTGTTTTATAATCATCAAGTGTATAAGACTTAATTTTAAATTCCTTTGAGCCTTCAAGCCAACCTTCTTTTGCTGATGATGCAAGTGCCATTGCTTTCCCTTCGGGAATAAATAATGATATGGTTCCTGAAGTATCTCCTATAGCACAGCATTCTGGGTAAATGTTTTCAATTTTGTTTAATTTAATTTGTTTTAAAAGTCTATTATATATTCTTTCAACAGGCTCGAATGAATATACCATTGCATTTATATTTGCTTTTGCTGCAACTATAGAAAATAATCCAATGTTAGCTCCAATATCAACTACGATCTTTGAGCTTTTAGCAAAATACCAGAATATATCGATCGATTTTTCATACCCATTAAATCCTTTCCAGTATAATTGATTTGGTATAAAATCATCTCCTTTTGAAAATATGCGAAATGAATTCTTGTCTGGCAAATTAATTTTCACTGTTCCGCTTAATACCCAATGATTAGTGGCTTCCTTATAAATAAATGAAGCTACCTTATAGTTAAATTTTATTATTACTCTGACAATAAAATTTAAAGGAATAAACGATCTAATAATTCTTAGTAACTTTTTCATCAATAGCCTTTAAATACAGTTTTTCGTAATTATTATACATCATTTTAAAATCATACAAAGATAAGGCAGTTTGCCGAGCTTTTAAAAAAGGCTTAGACTGTCTGTTTATAAAAAAATATTTTAATCCATTTGCAAGTGACTCAGGACTGTTATATTCTGCTAAATATCCGTTTTCTAAATGCATAATTGCATCTTTTGCAGCACCTGTTGGTGTAGAAACAACAGGTATGCCTGCCATCATAGCTTCTGCAATTACAAATCCAAAAGGCTCCATATAAGCTGCATGCAGAAACACATCAAAGCAGGAAAAAATTAAAGGCATTTTATCATAATCTACCTTTTCAATTATCTTAACATTTGACACTAAATCATTATCTTTTATAAAAGCATCTATCTCAGTCTTATAATCACCCATTCCTATCAATAAAAGAAATATTTCAGGAATTTCTTTTTTAACAGATATAATTGCCTTTAAAATATCGATTTGATTTTTCCATTTTATAAACCTTGAAACTGAGCCTACAACAAATTTATTTTTTATTCCCAAGTTTGATTTAAATTCATCAATTTCAATTTGTGTTTTGTTTATAAAATTATTTGCAGGTATACCATGATGAATTAAAGTAACTTTCTTTTTTTTACATTTTTCTATTTCCAGAATAAAGTTTAAAGACTCTGTTGATGGTGCTATAACATTAGTTGCATTGCGATTATTGAATTTATCAAATATTACCCACTTGGGCGTATATAAATAATGATAAGAAGTGTCACCTTTAGTAATTGCTCTGACTTTAACATTTGCTAATCTTGCGGCAAAAAGAGCAGCTAGACTATCATCAAACAAATGGGTGTGAACAACTGTTGGTTTTAATTTTTTAAATAGTTTGTAAAGATTCCATGTTGCTTTAATAATATTTGATCGTCTTTTCAAATAGTCGTATTTAACCCAGTATCCTTTACATCCAAATCTAGCTACATCTTCTATCATTTTTGGAAATTCCGGCGTCATTGCAACAAAAGAAAACTCAATATCTTTTCGTAAAGATGATTCTTCAGCAAACCAATTAAAATAAGGTGCTGTATTACAATTTGCCAAAACAAAAACTACATGCATTATTTGCTAATAAATAAAAATAATGAATACCACTTAAATTTACTTCTTTCAGAAATATAGCTTTTATTTTCTATCATATTAATCAATTGTAATATTAACCAATGACCCACTTTGTTATTTAAAAATAAAGATACTGTTCGTTTAAATAAACTATGTTTTTTGGTTAAAAAATATTTTTGAGGAACAAGATTAATTGCCACTATTTTTTCAACTGATTTTTTGTATTGTAATAACCTTTTGGCAAACATCTTAATGTCAGGAAAGTCGTTGTGCCAAACAATAGCATCTTTCATATATTCTACCTTATAGCCTTTAGTCAGAATACGAAAACCCAATTCAAAATCCTCACCATCCGAAAGGTTATTATTAAAGCCACCTTCTTTACAAAATAACTCTTTTGAAATTACAAGATGGCATGCACTAAATTTAAAATTGTCTAAAGAAATAGGTTGTGATTCATCAAACAGTTTTCTCCAGCTTTTTTCTATACAAATTAGATATTTTGAAAATGTATTAATTGCCCATTCCTTATTTCTATCGCCATCACCAACCAAAACAGTATGAGGATATTTTAAAATATATGATTTTACGGTAAAAAACCAGTTCGGTTCTACTATCATGTCTGAATCTAAAAAAATCAAAATTTCTGTTATTGCACTTTGTGATCCAACATTTCTGGCTTCTGCACGACCTTTATTTTTAATTCTTAAATAATTTATTTGCAGAGTATCACGATAATTTTGAACTAACTCATTAGCAGGTTCGGGAGATTCATCATCTATTAAAACAATTTCAAAATCGTTTTCTGTTTGGTTCATTAATGATATTAATGTCTCTGCTAAAACTGAACATTTACCATAAAATGGAATTATTATAGAAGCAAATGGCAGTTTTTTCATCAATTATTTTTTGTAATTATAAACTTTTAATAAAATCCATATACTTTCTGAATTTAAATGGCATTGCAAAATATACTTTTCTTTTTAAATAATCCCATCTACTCTCAACTTTTCTTTTTGTAATGTCTAATACTATACTGTTTTTTTTAGCCAAACCAATCGCCTCTCTCATCCAAACACCCCTAGACAATGCAGTGCATAAATATGTAATAGGTCCGTGAACATATTTTAAATTTAAATTATCTAACAAACAATAACAATTCATTTCCAAATTATTACTTCGTTTAGAACCTTCTATCTCAAACTCCCAAGGGGATTCTCCTTCTTTTATAACATTTAACATCCCTTTTTTTGACCAAATTCCAATTTGTAAATTTATTCTATATGTCTGATTTTTTTTGATTTTTCCGATTTCTTTATCATTTGTTAAATCATAATCCCACCATTCCCTATGATCAGTTGGAAAAATTGCAAGTTGAAAAAACAACCCATTATTTTCTTTTAAGAATTTATAGCATTTCTCAAGTTGCAAAATATTAACCGTTTTATAAATAAAATAATCTTCTAGTATAACAATTACATACTCTTCTTTAATTTGATTTAAAATAATTGAAGTTTCATTGCTCCAATTTGTTAATTCACCTGCTAGTAATGATGTAACGCCTTGTCTTTCATATTTTATTTTATTTGAAGCTAAATAAACATTATAGGGACAATCGGCCCAATATTTAAAAAAGAAATCAAAAAACGGATCCCATAAATCCTTGTATTTATCACAAGAAAGTACTAATACAGCTATTTCGGAAGACTCTTTCATTTAAATACATTAATAATATTTTTAAATACTGCCAAATATCTTTTCCATTCACCGAAACCAGGTTTAACTGGATTAACTCTTTTCCAAAAGCGAAATGCATCTTTTTTTCTTCTGTTAATACTTAACTCATCTGCTCTCCACAAATAATGATAATTACGACAAAGTTTTATATCAAGCAATGATTTTTCAGGAAAAACACTTTGATTTATTTTGCTGGGCGACTCACTGCTGTTTAACAACTTATATTTTAGATTACTTGCATTGAATATATGTTTATATAGTAATTCCTTTTCATATTCAAATTGTGGTTTATCTGTTACAGTTTTTGAATTGTTATGAAAACGAAAATATATCCATACATTCTCTGTTATTGATATTTTATTAGTAGAGTATGTCATTAAATATCTAAGCCAGAAATCAAGATCCATACAAAAATGAAAATCTTCATTAATTTTTCCGATTTTTTCAAAAACCTCCCTTTTATAAAACATTGCAGGTTGGTTTATTTGTCCAAAACCAAATGTTTTTTCGGGAGATGAGAATATTATTGGACCGGATTTTTGAATTTCTCTTGTTTCATCGAAAAAAATTGTTTGACCAACAAATAAATTTGCTTGTGGAGATTTATTATAACACTCTACAATTTCATTCAAAGCATTTTTATTGAGTTTGTCATCACTGTTAATCCAGTTAACGATTTCCCCTGTGCACGTCTCTAGTCCTCTGTTTATTGCCTCCGACTGACCGCTGTCTGATTTACTTTCCCAATAACTTATCTGCTTCTCATATTTTTTAATAATCTCGGTAGTATTATCGCTACTATTACCATCAATAATTATTAACTGTAAATTTGGATAATTTTGATCTAGAATAGAAAGAATAGTTTCCTCTATAAATTGTCCCTGGTTTTTGGTGGGGATGATAATTGAGATTTGTGGTTTTAACATTACAGTTTTTTTATTGCAATAATGTTTTTATGCTCGAAATTCCAGTCATCTACAAGAACTAGCTTCTTATAACGGGGTAAGTATTCATATAGGTTATACCCGTAATCGGAAAGGATATTTATTAGTTTTTGATATGATGTACCAGCTCTTAATAAATTGTCTTTAGTAAACTCAATTAAAAGAGTGGGCGAAAATTTTGTAAGAATATGTTTTGCTCCGATTAATACATTCTCTTCCCACCCTTCTACATCTATTTTAATAAAATCGGGCACCGGTAAATTTTCATTCTCAAAAAGTGAATCTAAACTTATTGTTTTTATTATTTCTTTAATAAACTCATCTTTATTTTGTGGTGCAACCAAAGAATTCCATGCGTGTAAATCTTTTGAGGCTGTAAATATTTCAAGTTCACCGGCGCTATTTGAAGCTGCAATCTTGTAACAACTTACACAATTTGAGATTTTGTCATTAATGTCTATATTAGCTTTTAATCTGTCAAATGTTTTACTTACAGGTTCTAATGATACAATTTTTCCGTTCGGAAAAGTTAAATATGCTGACAATAAAGTATAAAAACCAATATTTGCACCCAAATCATAACAAATCATACCAGGTTTTAAAAAGGACTTTAACCATTCTTTTTCAGCCCATTCAAAATTCTCGGCATAAATTAATTTTGATAGTACATCATCCTTATACAGGTTAAATCTTATGTTGTCTGTTGTTATTATTTTTGTAGACTCCTTTTCTTCGACAATTTTATCCCATGATTTAAGCCGTTTTCTAACACCTTTCCAAAATAGCCGTTGTTTTATAGGAAATATAATTCTAGGGTAAATCATTTTTCAATTTTTTTAAATAAGCAATCGGCTTGTAATAACTCTCCATTTATGGCTCTGAATCCCGGATGTATTTCTTTCATGAAAAATCCTCTGTTTTCTAACCATAGTTTTATTTCACTAAAAAGAACACTTTCTTCATATATTTTTTTAAAAGAAACCTCAATCCACAACGCGATTGTTTTTTTTAATGTCTCTTCAGCGCCTTGAAGTACTAATAACTCTGCACCCTGAACATCAACTTTTAGCAAATCAATTTTTTTCATATCAGGTGGAACTAATTCGTCTAAAAGGTTAGTTTTTCTTTTTTCTTTTTCAATACATGTTTTATCTAAATCCTTGCCTACAATATCATCATTAAATTTAAAAATGGAAGATGTTGCCTTTAAATTATTGATATAAAATTCAGACACCTGTTTTTTGTTTCCCAGCAATTCATTAAAAATCAAAACATTTTGATTCTCTTTATATTTTTCACATAGTTTATTGTACAAATCAACTTGTGGTTCAATAAGTACGGCTTTATTTATTTTTTTTTCTTTTCTAATAATTTCAAAAAAACTTCCATCATAAGTTCCAATATCTATATAATTTATTTTTGGTGATTTTATTTCCAGAAAAAGAGCCTCTCTTAATCTAACCGGCCAAAAATAACCAGAATAAAGTACCTTTCTGATAACTTTAAATAAGGTATAATTAATCCTGTTCATAGCCTTTTAAAAATAGTGGTAATTTATAATAACCATAATTCCATTCCTGAAGTAATACCCTGCTTCCGGCACCTCCTGGCGAATTTGAAATTTCAAAAAATAGTGCCTGTTCTATTCTATCAAAATATTCTTTATCAGGATTTGTTAAATCGATAGAAATATAATAAAGACCATTTGCTATACTGCTTGTTGTTAATTGCAAACTGAATGTGTTTATTCCGCAATTTAATGTTAGCATTTTGTTTTGATCAAAAGTACCAATTGAACCAAATGCAGCAGGTTCCCCGTTAAAAGTATATAATCTGATGTCTATTGCAGCTTTTTTTGCTTCTTTACTATAAATTTCAATACTTAATTCGATAAGATCCTGAATGCAACAGTCTAAATTAACTTTTTTAACATAAGTGTTTTTGTTTGTTTTCCCTTTCTCAAAATTAGTATTAGACAAATTATCCTTTAAGTATTGATTAATTATCTCATGCGATTTGCCATAATTTAATACTTTGCCCTGCGAAAGATAAACTGCATTTGTGCAAAGGGATTGAATAGCAGCCATATTGTGACTTACAAATAAAATGGTTCTTCCGCTTTTACTTACATCTTCCATTTTTCCAATGCATTTTTTTTGAAATTCAACATCTCCAACTGCAAGAACTTCGTCAATAACCAATATCTCTGGCTCCAAAAATGCAGCAACAGAAAATGCTAAACGCAATTGCATTCCACTACTATATCTTTTTAATGGGGTATCTAAAAATTTTTCTGTTCCCGAAAAATCAACAATTTCATCAAATTTTGATAATATCTCTTTTTGCTTCATCCCTAAAATCGACCCATTAAGAAAAATATTTTCTCTGCCACTCAATTCCGGATGAAATCCAGTGCCCACCTCCAATAAACTGGCAACTCTTCCTCTTGAAACAATTTTACCTGAAGATGGTGGAGTTATTTTTGATAGAACTTTCAAAAGAGTTGATTTACCTGCACCATTTTTTCCAATAATACCGATACTTTCACTTGGAAAAACATCAAAACAAACATCTTTTAATGCATAAAACTCTTCGGAACTGCTTTTACTCTTTTTAAATAAAGAAGTCAAAGAGTCACGTAAACTCAAATAAGGTTGATTCTCGTGATAAATACGAAATTTTTTAGATATATTTTGTATTTCTAATATTGGTTTCATTTAAGCTAAATCGGCAAAATAAGATTCTGTTTTTCTAAAATATATTACTCCTATTAATAACAATATAACAGCTGAAGAGATGCTTATAATAATTAAATTAAAATCTAATGATTTCTGTATTATCGAGTGTCTGAATAATTCAATTGCTGAATACATCGGATTTAATGCAAGAATAAATTTAAACCAAACTTTACTAACAATGGATACAGGATAAATTACCGGAGTTAAAAACAATAATGCCTGAACCATAAATGGAATGATATATCTGAAATCACGATACTTAATATTTAAAGCAGCAAGTAACGATCCTATCCCAAATGTTGAAATAGCAGTAATAAGAATACTCAAAAACAACAATGGAATAAATAAAATAAAATTTATTGAAACCTGATAATAAATAATCATAACAATAAATACTAGGAATGCCATAACAAAGTCAAATAACGACACCAAAACAGCAGATATAGGAATAATTAACCGGGGAAAATAAATTTTATTTATAATGTTTGCATTTGACACCATACTATTTCCTGCACCTGATATTCCTGAAGAAAATATATTCCAAAGTAATAATCCTGAAAAAACAAAAACCGGATATGGAATATTGTCAGAAGGAACGTTTAATGCCTTTCCAAAAAAAACTGTAAAAATTATCATCATTAAAAATGGCTGCAAAATAGCCCAGGCAAACCCCAATACAGTTTGTTTATATTTAATTTTTATATCGCGCCATGTAAAAAAATAAAACAACTCCCGGTATTGCCATAGTTCATTAATACCAATTGTAAGTTTATTTTTAGGTTTTATTTCGTATTCAATCATTTATAAACAGCTTAAACAAGATGCAAGATAGTAAAATATAATTAAATCAATACTCTTTCAATTGCTTTACCTGTTTAAGATATATTTAAAGATTATTTTTCATAAATTAGAACTAATGATAAGTTGCTAACTTATAAAATTTTTATGTCTCGTTTAATCACTTTATATTTGATTGATTTTTTAATATTCTTTTTATAGAAAATCTAACTCACTATATAGCAATATGATAATTTTAATTACAGGAGGGGCAGGTTTTATTGGATCAACACTATGTGTAAAACTTAAAGAAAAATATCCTCATTATACAATAATAGCATTTGATAATTTAAAAAGACGTGGTTCTGAATTAAACTTAATTGAATTTCAGAACTATGACATTAGGTTTATTCATGGCGATATTCGCAATATTGAAGACCTTAATTCTGTTGGTTCGTTTGATGTTTTAATTGATGCCTCTGCCGAACCTTCGGTATTAGCTGGACTTGACTCTGATCCTTCTTTTGTAATAAACAATAATCTTTTTGGCTCCATAAATTGTTTTAATGCGTGTTTAAAAAATAAAGCAAAACTTATTTTTCTTTCTACAAGTAGAGTTTATCCCATCGAAAGAATTGAAAATGCAAATTTTATTGAAGAAGAAACACGTTTTTCATTTTCTGAAAATCAATTGGAAAAAGGAATTTCAAGAATAGGTATTTCTGAGGATTTAAGTTTGAATGGAGTTCGTTCTTTTTATGGAACAACAAAACTTTCGGCAGAATTATTTATACAAGAATATTCTGCGTTTTACAATTTAAAGTCAGCAATAACACGATTAGGAGTAATTGCAGGTCCACGCCAAATGGGAAAAACAGATCAGGGAATTGCAACTTTATGGATGGCAAAACATTATTGGAAACAACCACTCAGCTATATTGGATACGGAGGATTAGGAAAGCAAGTAAGAGATCTCCTTTATGTAGAGGATTTGGTTGAACTTATAGACATTCAAATTCATCAAACAGAAGAATTTACCGGAAATATATTTAATGTAGGGGGTGGTTTAAATAATAGTATTTCACTTCAAGAAATGACTAAAGTTTGTGAACAAATTACCGGAAATAAAATAAAAATAACTTCCGAAATTAAAAACAGGCCAGCTGATTTAAGAATTTATATAACTAATAATTCTAAAATTGAAAAAAACATCAGCTGGAAACCAAAAACCAATTTAGAAAGTATTTTTTCTGAAACATTTACATGGATTAAACAAAATGAAAAACAACTTAAAGCTATATTGAAATGAATTTAATAAGTTCATTTTATAAATTTTTAAATACCAAAAGATTTTTCTTTGTTCTCTTTTTCTTAAATGTTATAATTGGGATTGTTGTTTTTAGAGTTTCATGTGGCACCAATTTTCCCGACTCCAAAGGATATTGGCTAATGGGAGAAAGTATCCTACATGGTAAATTTTCAAGCTGGTATTTATTTTATAAATATTATCCCGAAACTTTACGAACTCCCGGTTATCCTGCATTTTTGGCAATGTGCCAACTTATTTCATCGTCACAATTATTTGTAAAAGTAATACAGTTAATTCTTTATTTTATTTCTGTATTCATTTGTACTTTAATTATTAAACGAGTAAATACCGATATAAAGTATCGCAATATTTTTCTTCTTTTACTACTTCCAAACATACAAATTGTATATTATTCCGGACTTATAAGCACTGAAATAATTTCTATTTTGTTTATTGTTTTAACAATGTTTCTTGTTTGCTCAAAAAGATCTTTAAGAAACATGCTGTTTATTGCAATTACCTGTTATTGCACTTTTATTGTCAGGCCGGCTTTTCTTTTGTTTCCATTTATTCTATTCATTTATTTTATTATACAAAACAAACAACAGTATAAACTTTCACTTATTTTTATTTTCTTTTATATAGCATTGCTTATTCCATTCGGGTTATGGAATAAAAGTAACCACGGAATTTTTAAAATTACAACAATTGAAGGTGCGGCAGGAGCAATGCATTTAAGTTACTGGGCACTTAAACTTCCGGATGGATATACAGAACGTTTTTACTGGGGAAATAATACAAGTTATGATTTAACAAAGCCACATTTTTATAACAATGATGAAATTATTAAAAACGTAAAAGATTATGAGACCGAATGCAAATTGTTATGGAATAACCTGAAACAATTTGAAACAAGAAATGATTCTTTAGACTTAGTTAAAATGAGTCAGTTAAATCCTGAAATTTTTGTTCTTCATAACAGTAAATATAATATTGAAAGAGAAAAATTATTAACACAAATAACAAAGCAGCATATTTTAAATGATCCTGGTTATTACTTAAAGTCCAGAACTTATCAGCTTTTTAGAACTTATGTTACAGGAATAAACTATAAAAACCTGGAAGAATCAAATTCCTTTTTAGGCAAAATAAAGGTTATTTATCCTTTTGTAATTACATTTGCTTTTATATTTTTAGGATTAATTTTTATAACGATTAAAATTCTTTTAAAGAAAACGCATTTCAAAAATAAATATGGATTTGTTTTGCTCTTTTGGTATTATGGAATTATTCACCTTCCGTTTACCATTCAAGCAAGATATAGTATCCCTGTTCATTTATTAATACTTTCAATTTTAACAATAACAATTATTAAAGAAAAAACATATAAAAATGGCTAACATTTGTTTAATTACAGGATCTTCTGGTTTAATAGGAAGTGAATCTGTAGATTTTTTTTCGAAAAAATTCGAAAAAATTATAGGCATAGATAATAATATGCGGGCAAAATTCTTCGGACAAGATGCATCTACCGAATGGAACACAAAAAGACTATTAAACAGTTTCAATAATTTTGAACATAATGCAATTGATATTCGTAATTTTTCTGAATTGGAAACTATTTTTAAACTAAATGGTTCTAACATAAAGTTAATTATTCATAGCGCCGCACAACCTAGTCATGATTGGGCAGCAAATGAACCAATTACTGATTTTACAGTAAATGCTAATGGAACATTAAACATGCTTGAATTAACAAGAATATATTGTCCTGAAGCAACTTTTATTTTCACTTCCACAAATAAAGTATATGGCGATACACCAAATTATTTACCTTTGGTAGAACTTGAAAAGAGATGGGAAATAGATTCATCTCACCCATATTTTAAGGAGGGAATTGACGAAAGCATGAGCATAGATCAAACAAAACATTCTTTATTTGGAGCATCTAAAGTTGCAGCAGATGTTTTGGTACAGGAATATGGTAAATATTTTGGAATGAATACCTGTGTTCTAAGAGGTGGCTGCCTTACCGGCCCAAACCACTCGGGTACTCAATTGCATGGATTTTTATCTTACCTAATGAAATGTGCTATAACCGGCGATAAATATACTGTTTTTGGATATAGAGGTAAACAGGTTAGAGATAATATTCATAGCTGGGATTTAGTTAATATGATCTGGCACTTCCATCAGAATCCTAAACAGGGTGAGGTTTATAATGCCGGTGGTGGAAGGTTTTCTAATTGTTCAATGACTGAAGCAATTGAATTATGTGAACAAATCACAGGAAAAAAAATGAACTTCGAGTATTCTGAAACAAATAGAATTGGTGATCATATTTGGTGGATAAGTGATGTAAGTAAATTTAAAAAGCATTATCCCAAATGGGAAATGAGGTATAATATTCTTGATATATTAACTCAGATCTCAAAAAATGTAAATAACAGATAATTTCAAAAAAATATTAGATTTAATAATTTATAAAAAAGTAATTTTAGTCACTTAACTGCCGAAGCATGTTTTTAATAATCCGTCGTATTCTAAACAAACTTTTACCCTTGTCATTAAAGTATTCATTAGTAAGAAAACTTCCTAATATCGAAATATTTTTCGCCAAATCATTAAGGGGAATAGACAAATTATGGAAACAGGATACTGTTTTTGTTAAATGTTATAACGAATCAAAGAAAAGATCTTTGCTTGATGTTAAAAAAGCATATATATTATTTTTGTGTGCAAAAAATGCTGTAAATATTGAAGGCGACTATGCCGAACTAGGAGTTTTTAAAGGAGCAGGCAGTAAATTGATGCTGGAAGGAAGTTTTCATAAAAAGAAAATTTTATTATTTGACACATTCGAAGGTTTGCCTGACGTTAACAAAGAATTTGATAATCATTGGGACAAAGGAAGTTTGGGAGACGTTAGTTTTAATGAAATCAAAACCTTTCTAAAAGAAGATAATTTCACTTTCTATAAAGGATATTTCCCCGAATCTGCAAATAACTTATCAGAAAACACTAAATTTTCTTTTGTGCACATTGATTTTGATATATATCAATCAACATTAGATGCTTTGGAATATTGTTATAATAAGATGTCTCATAATGGGATTATTTTAATTGACGATTATGGAGTATTGGCTTGTCCTGGCGTTAAAAAGGCTGTTGATGATTTTTTTATTGATAAATCCGAAATGATTATTCCAAATCTTAATGGACAATGTATTATTATTAAAGCTTAATTTAGTCTTTTATTTAATTTTAACTTTTCTTATTGTATAAAGAACTCTACTAGAAAAATGACCTTTAGAATACTTTCTATACAAATTATAATAGACGTTGTTGAACGATTAGTATTTTATCCCAAATTAAAAGCGTTTTATTTAAAAAAGATTATAATAGAAAATAAAGATAGGATTAAAACAATAATTGATGTAGGTAGCAATAGGGGGCAAAGCATCGATTTTTATCTGAAACTAAATAAAAAAGTTAAAATTTTTGGTTTTGAGCCAAACATAACATTATTTAACAAATTACAAAACAAATACAAAAAGAATTCTGATATTGTACTTAATAATCTAGGAATAAGTAACACAAACGGAAAATTACTGTTTTATGAAAATATAATGAACGAAACCTCTACTTTTGAAGAAGTTAATTATAATTCAGATTATTTAAATAAAAAAGCAAAGGTGTTGGGTGTAGAGGCAAAGGAATTAATCGCTAAAACTTATGAAGTAGAAGCCATTACATTATCTCGTTTTTTAGAAAACAATACAAATCTTTTTATTGACATTTTAAAACTTGACGTTGAAGGTCATGAATATAGCTGTTTACAAGGACTTTTCGAAAATCAAAAAACTAAGTACCCAATAAATTTCATACAACTGGAATGCCATTATGATGATATGTATGTCAATAATAAAAATCAGACTAAAATTAATGCCCTTTTAAAAACTAATGGATTTGAAGAAGTTGCCAGAATAAAACATAGCTACGGAGATTTTTATGAAATTATTTACGAAAATAAATTATTAAATGAAGCTTAGCGTTTTAATACCTGCTTATAATGAAGGTGAATCAATTACTGAAACAGTAGATCAGTTAGAAATTGCATTTTCAGAAGTTAACATCGATCACGAAATTTTTATTGTAAATGATAATTCCAATGATAACACATTACAAGTTTTAGAAAATTTATCAAAAAAATACTCAACTGTTAAATATGTAACAAATACAGGTGCAAATGGCTTTGGATATGCAGTTCGTTATGGGTTAGAGCATTATACCGGCGATTGTGTTGCTATATTTATGGCAGACTTGTCTGATTCTCCTAATGATTTAATCAAATTTTATAACTCCATGGTTGAAGGAAACTATGATTGTGTGTTTGGTAGTAGGTTTATTAAGGGGGGGAAATTAATTGATTATCCTTTTGTTAAAAAGCGCATAAACAGATTGGCTAATTTAATTATCAGAATTGTTATGCGCATAAAATATAACGATACAACAAATGCATTTAAACTATATAAGAGACATACAATTGATGGCTTAAAACCATTCTTGTCACCTCATTTCAATTTAACAATAGAATTACCGCTAAAAGCTATAATTAGAGGGTATTCATATAATGTACTTCCAAATTCATGGACAAATAGAAAATATGGCGAATCGAAATTAAAAATTCGTGAAATGGGAAGCAGATACTTTTTTATTTTAATGTATTGCTTTATAGAAAAGTATTTCTCTCGTGGTGACTTTAATAAGAAATGGTAGCCTTTATATTTGTTTTTTCTGAATTTAATTATTCATCATGGTTTTGCTTTTTATACTAAACCTAATATTAGATAATAACATAATAGTATAAATTGTAAGATAAATAATTGCCGGATTAAAGTATCTCCATTCAGAGCCTTTTAAGTAAATTGGAAATAAAAGGATTAAAAAAATGATTATCACATTAAAAAACCAAAGTTCTTTGTTTTTTCTTGAAAGCACAAATAATCCAACAAACCCTAATATTAAAATAACATAATACAAAAGGCTTTGAAAAATCTTAACAGCAGAAAACATTAATTTTAAAGTAATTGGCTTTGCAGGAACAACAAAATAATATGACCCGGAATTAATTAAAAAGTTTTTAATTCTTAAAAGCGGACCCCAAAAATAATAAAAAACAGGTTTTTCTTTTGCAAAACAATCAATATATCCTTTCATTCTATTAGATAATTCCGCTTTAACAGTATCGTTTTTTACTCCTTCAACTACCTTTTTTTGATAATTCACGATGTCATTTCTTAAAGCAATTGTTTCTTTTTTTCCATAACATTTACAATAAGCATAGTCCGGCATTTGAAATTCACATGGCAAACAGTGTAAATTATAATTAAAATAACACCCTGCACTTCTTTTATCCCAGAAAATAAAATTTCCGCCCCAAGCGGCTATATAATCACGTAAAGTTAAATCAACATCATCATAATTAAAACCAGAATACATGTCTTGCTGCAAAGGAACAAATCGATTTAATGCGTAATAATTTCTTATAGTCCATGGAGTAAGCAAAACAATTATGGTACTAACTATTAATAACTGGTCAATAAATAATGATTTAAACCGACTAAATATTTTTTTATTTTTAAAATAATATAATGCAGTTTCAACACAGATTAAAAATAAAAACATACCATAATATGGCTTTAAGGCAACTGCAATACCTAAAAACAATCCGGATAAAAACAATTCTTTTCTTCCTCTATTTCTCTGATAAAGAATATAAAAATAGGTAAAGAAAATTAACATTGAATAAGAAAGACTCTCAGGTGCTATATAAACATCCCACCAGCTTAAGTACAAACTTGCTGCCGATAAAATAATAAATAAAACAAAAGTTCTTTTATTAAACTTTGTTAAAAGTAGTATTATTTTAAATAAATAATAGGTTGAAATAACAGCAATAACAATTTGTAATAAAACCAATAAAAGTAAACTATTGTCTCTGTTAAAAAGCAGATGAAAAAGATAATAAATTATTCCATAATGGGGCATTCTACCTGCAAGTGCCGGTTCGCCACCTGGATTGGAATATATATAAACTCCATGATTTTTTAAATTATCAAGTGGTTCAATATATGAATCGGCATCTCCGGCATAGTGAACAATATTAATTTTATTTGGTTCACTACTTGAATAGATATAAAAACCGAGAAAAATTATTTTAACAATGAGTATTATAAGAATATAAAAGTATGTTTTTTTTAAAATCATGTTGCTTGTTATTACTTATAAAATTTTAATAACTTTAAAATAATTTCATTCAAAACAGTTTCATTTAATGAAAAATAAAAAGGTAAACGAACCAACCTTTCAGCATAATAATCACTATGTGGCAAATCTATTAATGAAGATGTTTTTAAATTATAACTACTCTTATGAAGGCTTTGATAATGAAAAACGCAAAATATCTTCTCGCTCTTCATGTATTCTATTAAAGATTGTCTTTCTTCTGTAGATGAACACACTATATAGTACATGTGCCCATTGTTAGTAGCATAATCAGGAATAACTGGAATTTTTACTCCTTTTGAATCCAATTTAGATCTTAAGGCAGAATCATAATAATTCCAAATCCATTTCCTTTTATTTTGAATAACCTCCATGTTTTCAACCTGGGCATAAAGAAAAGCAGCACATATTTCTGAAGGAAGAAATGAAGATCCTATATCAACCCAACCATATTTGTCTATTTCACCACGAAAAAAAGCAGCCCTGTTAGTTCCTTTTTCCCAAATAATTTCTGCCCTATTTGCAAATTGTTCGTCATTTATTACAAGCATACCACCCTCACCACATTGAATATTTTTTGTTTCATGAAAGGAAAAACAAGATAAATGCCCAAGACTTCCTAATGGTTTACCATTATAATAACTATCAATTGCCTGAGCAGCATCTTCAACAATAAATAATTTATATTTGTTTGCAATTTCAATTATTTTATCCATATCACAAGCAACTCCCGCATAATGAACAACAACAATAGCTTTAGTTTTTGAAGTGATAAATTTTTCTATTTTAGATTCATCAATTCCAGGGTGGTCTTGGCGACTATCAACAAATACTATTTTAGCACCTTGTCTAACAAAAGCTAATGCAGTTGAAACAAAGGTAAAAGAGGGAATAATAATTTCGTCACCTGTTTTAATGTCTAAAAGCAATGCCGCCATTTCTAATGCATCTGTACAGGACGTAGTGAGTAAGCACTTTTTGAACCCGAATTTATTTTTTAAATATGACTGGCAAAGCTTAGTATACTTCCCATTTCCAGAAATATGACCAACATTTATAGCATCATTGATATATTCATGTTCTTTTCCGGTAATATAAGGGAAGTTAAAATTAATCATTGTTTTTTTTTTCAAAGATACAATTTTACAATATTTCAACATTATCTTTGCAATAATATGGTAGTTTCAGTCATTCAATCAAATTATTTACCCTGGAGAGGTTATTTTGATATTATTGGTATGTCAGATATTTTTGTCTTTTATGACGATGTGCAATACACTAAGAATGACTGGAGAAACAGAAATATGGTTAAAACTAGTAATGGCAAATTATGGTTAACCGTGCCTTGCGGCGACAATATTAAACGTCTTATATACGAAGTTGAAATTTTAAATAATAATTGGCAAAAAAAACATTATCAGTCAATTACGCAAAATTATGCAAGGGCGAAACATTTTGATTACCTTAAGGACTTTTTGAAATACATATATATTGAAAAACAATGGTCTCATTTATCCGAGCTTAACCAATATTTAATTGAAAAAATTTCTACCGAATATTTAGGTTTTAATTGCAGATTTTTTAGAAGTAACGATTTTTCAATTAGCGGAGACAAAAACGAAAGACTTGTAGAATTGCTGCTAAAAGTTGGAGCAACCGAATATATTTCTGGTCCAAGTGCAAAAGATTATATTGATTTTAATAAATTTGAACAAGCAGGGATTAAAATAAAATGGATGGATTATTCCAATTATAAAGAATATCCACAGCAATTTCCTCCGTTTGACCCAAATGTGTCAATTATCGATCTTCTTTTAAACTGTGGATCTGATTCAAAAAAATATTTAAAATGTTATGAAGGATAATTATGATTATTCTATAGTTGTACCAGTATATTCGGGAGAATTTACAATTAAGGAACTTTTTAATAAAATAGAAGCTGCTTTTATTTCAATAAATAAAACTTTTGAAATAATTTTTGTACACGATAGGGGAATTGATAATTCGTGGGAAGTTATTTGCAATTTAAAGAATCAGAATCCAACTATTATTAAAGCAATTCAATTAACCAGAAATTATGGTCAACATAATGCTATTATTTGTGGTTTTGAATATACATCCGGCAACTACATTATTACTTTAGACGAAGACTTACAGCATGATCCAGCTGACATAATTAAATTAATTATCAAAGAACTGGATACTGATGCTGATGTTGTTTATGGCTGGTATAAAGAAAACGAACAAACATTTATAAGAAAACTTCTTTCGAAGATTTTTAGATATATTATTTTAAAAGGCATACCTGGGCTTTATTCATTCTATTCTCCTTTCAGACTTTTAAAGAAAGACATTGCAAAAGCTACAATTGGGATGCAAAATTCTTATACTTTTTTAGATGGCTATCTTACATGGATTACTTCAGATTTTGAGCATGTTAACGTAAGTCATTCTCGCCGTATTTCGGGCAAAAGCTCATATAACTTTAGCAAATTAATTACACACTCTATTAATGTATTTGTAACGTTTTCAAATCTTCCGTATAAAATATTATTTTACTTAGGAACAATACTTTCGTTTTCTGCAGTTATATATTCGGTATACATTCTTTTAAGAAAAATATTATTTGATGATCTTTTACCCGGTTTTGCAACTTTAAATATATTATTGAGTCTTGGATTTGGAATAACTTTGCTAGGGATGGGTATTTTAGGTGAATATTTACAACGAATTAACCAAAAGTCGACAAAAAAACCAAATTACTTGATTAAACATGAAAAGTAAAAGACTCGCAATTATTGGTTCTCAGCAGTTGGGTTTGCAACTTAAGAATTTGGCTGATCAATCTGGGAAGTATGAATTTGTGGGATTTTTTGATGACTTTAATAAGGGCTCCAATATTATTGGTACTACTAAAGAAATTGAAAAACATTATAAAAAATCATTTGATGAAATAATAATTGGTATTGGCTACAAACATTTAGAATTAAAAGATTCCATTTTTCTTAGTCTTAAAGAACAAATTCCTTTTGCTACAATTATTCACCCAACAGCTATTGTTGATAGTTCTGCAATAATTTATCCGGGTACAGTTGTTTACCCCGGTTGTATAATCGATAAAAATGTAATTATCGAATCAAATAATCTATTAAATTTAGGTTGTATAATTTCTCATGATACTGTATGTGGTAGAGCAAATTATATCTCACCGGGTGTTGTTATAAGTGGATTTGTTAAGATTGGCTGTGGTAACTTTTTTGGTTCAAATTGCACTATAATTGATTCCATAAGTATTGGTAACAAGAATGTTATTGGCGCGGCATCAAATATTATTTCTAATATTAATAACAATTCTAAAGTAATAGGTAATCCAGCAAAAATTATAGTTTAAACAATTCTAAAGTTTAAAATTAATTGTATGTCAGGCAAAAAGGAACTAACTTTGTTTAAATTTAAATTGAAAATATAATTTATATTTTATATTTTTGATAAATATGAAACTACTTATAATCTCAATAATTAGTATTTTTCTCTGTTGGCAAAATGTTTATTCGCAAAATATTTCACTTGTTAGTCCTTTAAACAACATTGTTATTGACACTAATTCTATTAATTTTAACTGGAATAAAGAGGCAAATATTCTTTATTATGTTATACAAATTTCAAACGACTCTAGCTTTAATTCGGTTTTATTAACAGACTCAACTGGTTTAACCGAAAAAACTTTTAGTTCATTTACAAGTTGTGAAAAATATTTTTGGAGAGTTAGAGGGAAAAAAATAACACAATACTCAAATTGGTCAAATTTTAATACTTTCATACTTTTTAATCCAAAATGTATTCCCCAACTTTCTCTCTGGCTTAGTGCAGATACTGGTATTGTTGAAACATTAGGTAAAGTTTCAGAATGGCACGATCTATCTGGCAACAATAACGATGCTGTTCAGTTGGTTAGTGCAAATGCCCCATTTTATTACCCATCTGATGATTCTATAAATGGTATGCCAACTGTATTTTTTGATGGGTTAAATTCTTTTCTAAACGGAACTATTATTAATAATATTGATATTAGTTCAAATACAATATTAACAGTTTGCTCTGGAGAACCTGAGCCATTAAATGCTAATGCAGGAATATTTTGTATTAATAATTTCGGAAGTGGCTTCTGGTTTGAAAGATGGACAAACGGTACAAGTTCATTATTATACTCAACAAATGGAAATTATTTTTATACTTCGCCCAGTACCTTAAACGAATTAGGCTTTAACTATAAAGTTCTTGGATCAGAAAAGTTAATAAATTCATTTGTTAAGTTATTTATAAATAACACTCTTGCAGGTCAATCCACTTCACCTCAAATTAGTTCCACTTTTACAAATGCAAACTACAATATTGGATATGCTCCCGGATTTCAATATTATCATGGAAATATTCCCGAAATAATTGTTTATAATCAATTGCTAAATGATAGTTTATTTAATCTTGCCAATAAATATTTATTTGATAAATATGCGCCGCCAGTAAACTTAGGTTTTGACATTGATGTTACATCAAGTTTATGTGATACAATTATTCATGCAGGAAATAGATTTGTATCATATCTCTGGAGTACAGGAGAAACCACAGAATCTATTTCGGTAAATACGTCAGGTACTTATACAATTACCGTCACAAATATTTTTGGCATTCAATCATCTGATTCGATATATATTAAATATCCCTCAGTTGAACTTAATGATACAATGTTTTGTTCAAATAGTTCTGTTCAGATTTCTTCTAATCTTGGCTCTGGTTTTACCTATCTCTGGTCAACCGGAGAAACTACTTCATCAATTAATATAAACACACCAAATTCATATTGGGTATCAGTAACAACAGGCAGTTGTTCGAAAGTTTCTAATACAATTCAGGTAACCGAAGATTCTTTTCCAATAATCGCATCTTTAGGAAACGATACTAATCTTTGTTCTTCTAATTTAATAGGATTAGTTGCTCCAGCACCTCTTCCCTCTGGACTTTCTTATTACTGGTCAACAGGAGAAACCATTCCAAACATTGCCGTAAATAGTATTTCTGACTTTTATTATATTACTGTAACAAATAGTAATGGTTGCGTAGCAAAGGATACTATTTGGGTTAATATTTTAGGAACAGCTCCTGTAATTGATTTTGCAAATAGTGCCAGTTGTTCAAACGAAACTATTCAATTCACTAATCTTTCAACTCCAGTTGGTAGTTCATGGAATTGGAATTTTGGAGATAGTCAAACATCCTCTTCACAAAATCCTGCTCATTTATATACTTCTGGTGGTGTTTATAATGTAACACTTGAAGTAAGTGTAGGTAGCTGTAGTAATTCCAGAACAAAGCAAATAACAATACCAGAAGCGCCGACTAGTGCGTTCAATATTTCAACTGCTTGTGTTGGAAATGAATTTTCTTTTTTTGATCAAAGTACAGTCCCAATGGGAGATACTATCATTTCATGGGATTGGAATTTTGGCGATTCTACACCGCATTCTACTTCCAAAAACTCACAACATATTTATTTATCTTCAGGTTCTTATTCTGTTGCACTTATTATTCAAACTCAGAAAAGTTGTTCGGATACGGTAATTCATGTTATAAACGTTGTTAGTAATTCAATACATCCTTCTTATTTTGAACTTTGTTCACCAACTAATGGGCTTATTTTATCAGATCAATCAATTGATTTTATCTGGAATAATTCAAATAATGCAAGTTTATATACATTACAATATTCTACAGACAACACTTTTTTAAACAACGTTTCAACATTTTCAAATATTCAATTCAATAATTTTCATACTATATTATCTTCTGTAGGTCAATATTACTGGAGAGTAATTGCCTATAATATTTGTAACGATTCTGTTATTTCTTCAATAAATAGTTTTAATTACTTCCTCCCAAACAATCTGCAGGATAATGTTATTTGGCTTTCTGCTGATTCCGTTGAGTTAAATAGTAACACCGTGCATACTTGGTATGATAAAAGTGGAAATAACTATAATTCAACACAGGTAATTTCAGACCAACAACCATTATTTGTAAATAATGACTCATTATTAAATAATCATCCAATTATTAGATTTGATGGTAATAATGACTTATTTAACGGAACATTAATTAATGGAATAAATGATACTTCTTTATCTATATTTATTGTAGCCAAAGGTTATTCACAGGGAGGTAATGAAGCTGGTTTTTTTAACATTAGCAACTGGACTAACGGTTTTTGGTTCAATAGAAGAATTTCTGATCAAAATTTAAGTTTATATAATAATGGCGATTATTTTTGGACAACTCCATTATCGCTTCCCAGCACAGGTTTCCCATTCAAAATATTAGAAGGTGTTAAAATCATAAATATTAAAACTCAATTATATATTAACGAAATTTTAAGCAATGAATCTACTGTTCCATTATTAAATAGCGCATTTATTAATGATAACTATATTATTGGATATAGTCAGGGATTTAGTTATTTAAATGGAGAAATAGCAGAAATTATTTTATATAATAGGGCACTTCCAAATAATGAGCGAAAACAAGTTGAAAAATATATTCATGACAAATATGCACCTCCTGTTAACCTTGGTCCAGATATACAGTCAACAAATTTTTGCCCTGTGACTATTGATGCAATAAACAGATATGTTAAATATAATTGGAGCACAACAAACCTTATTTCTGGTGACACTCTTTCTAAAATAACGGTCACCAAACCAGGACAATACTCTGTAACCGTTACTGATGTTTTTGGAGCAACTTCTGTGGATACCATAAAAATATTTATGCCTTTTAATGGATTTAGCGATACTACAATTTGTTTTAATTCTTTAGCAACATTTAACAGTAATTTATCTCATCTTTTTACTTTTAACTGGTCTGACCTTACAACAGATTCATTAATTACTGTTTCAGACTCAGGCAATTATTGGGTGCAAATAACCGATTCACTTGGTTGTAGCAATATAGATTCTTTTTTTGTAAATATCGATTTTTTCCCTTTAACTGCTACTCTTGGACCTGATACAATTTCTGTCTGTTCTGGAAATTCTATTTCTTTACAGTCAGGTGCAAATCAAACAACAAATTATCTATGGAATGACAATTCTACAAATTCCAATTTAATTGTTAATTCAACAGGCAATTACTGGGTTTTGGTAACAAATAACAGAGGCTGTACTGCGACTGATACAGTTTACGTAAACATACAAGGAACCGCACCATTACCTGGATTCTATTATACAAATACTTGTTTGAATGATCAAACAATATTTACCGACACCTCGCAAACACTAGATGGTAGTAATATTAATGCCTGGCAATGGATTATTAATAATGACACAACAATAACACAAAACACATCAAATATTTTTAATGGCATTGGTAATTATCAAGTTATACTAACTGTAACAACTGACAGTAATTGTTCAAATACCATTTCAAAAAACATAACAATTCACCCTAATCCATTGGCAGATTATAGTGTTTCCGGTACTTGTATGGGAGGAACAAGTTATTTCACAAACTTAAGTTTGATTTCTCAGGGTTCTTTATCAAACATGAACTGGAGTTTTGGGGATAGCAATTATTCAATTCTACTAAACCCACAACACACTTTTTCTGATATTGGCTTTTATCAGGTACAACTTATTGCTACAAGTAATGAAGGATGCACAGATACTATCACAAAAAATATTGAGATTAAATATGCACCAACAGCAAATTTTGATTTTTCACCGGCATGTACGGGTTCAGCAACCTGGTTTTTTGATTTAACTGAAACTCTTAATATTTTCCCAATTATTAAATGGAATTGGGATTTTGGCGATGCCAGTACATCATTACAACAAAATCCACAACATATTTATTCAGCAGTTGGGCAATACCCTGTTAGCTTAATAATAAAGTCATTAAACGGTTGCGAAGACACCATAACTAATTTAATTTCTGTTTCTGCACCACCAGTTGCAGGATTTGTTGGTGATAGCACTTGTTTTGGGCTACCTCTTCAATTTACAGATACTTCATCTGTGTTAAACGATAGCATTTATAAGTGGCAATGGGATTTTGGTAACAATACACACTCAAATCAACAAAATAATTTAGTGAACTATAGCGACACAGGTAATTATATAGTTAATTTAACAGTCACCTCAACTGTTGACTGTATTGATCAGGTTTCAAAAATAATTAAAGTATTTCCACTTCCTGTACCGGGCTTTTTAAGTTTACCAGATTTAGGTGCTCCTCCATTACTAGTAAATTTTACAAATAATTCAAATGATCTCAGTTATTGGAGTTTTGGCGATGGGCAAACAAGTCAGATAAACTCACCTGTTCATGTGTTTAACGATACAGGAAATTACATCGTTTGGCTTAAATCAGAAAATTCTCATGGCTGTATCGACTCTACTTCTAGATCAATAAAGGTTGTTCCAAATATCTTCGATCTGGCAATTTTAAGTGTCGATTATACTAATAATTCAGGTTATTTAACAATTCACACAATAATTGCAAATGTTGGAACTATGCCAATAATAAAACCAATACTTACTCTTAGCTCAGATAAAAATACTCCTATTGTTGAAATTTATCAGGATACTATTTTCTCCGGCGAAATCCTTGATTATTATTTTACTTCACTGCTGCCTTATAATGAGACATTCCCACAGAAATATGTTTGTGTAAAAGGTAGTCTTTCTCAAAGTATTATTGATAAAGATCTTACAAATAATGAAGCGTGCAAAACTATTGTTTTAAGTAATGTTATATTAAATCTTTATCCTAATCCTTCTTCTACAGAAATAAATCTGGATTTAAATATAACCATACCCGGAGATTCTAAATTAGATATTTTTGATAAAGAAGGTCGTATGGTTTATTCAAATCATGCACAACTAAGCATAGGTTTTAACAGACTTACAATTAGCGTTATGGATTTTGCAAAAGGAAAATACACACTAACACTAAAAACACCAGAAGGTGAGAACACAACTGAATTTATTAAATATTAAAAATGCAATTAGTATTTGCTTCTAACAACCAGCATAAATTATCAGAAATTCAATTTATTATTGGCAAAGAATTTCAACTAATCACATTATCAGAAGCCGGATTTACTGGCGATATTCCGGAAGATCAAAATACTTTAGAAGGGAATGCACTTGAAAAAGCGAGGTATATTTTTTCAAAACTTGGTGTAAATTGCTTTGCCGATGATACTGGACTTGAAGTTGAAGCATTAAACGGAGAACCTGGAGTTTATTCGGCAAGATACGCAGGTCATACAAATAATTCTGAAAATAACATAGCAAAACTATTATTAAATATTAAGAATAAAACTAATCGCAAAGCACAATTCAGAACTGTTATTGCATTAATAATAAATGGCAAAGAATTTCTTTTTGAAGGTATAGTTAAAGGAATTATTATTAAGGAGAAAAGAGGAAGCATCGGATTTGGTTACGACCCAATATTTGTTCCTGACGGATATAACAATACATTTGCAGAAATGCCTATTAACGAGAAAAATAAAATAAGCCATAGAGCAAACGCAATACACAAGCTTGCAGATTTCCTTAAAAAAGACAATTTAATACCATAATATTTAATTATTTTGCAAAAAATATCTGCAAAATAAAATGCCTCGCATATTATATATTGTTCCACATAGAATAAACCGCTCTCCAGGGCAGAGATTTCGTTGCGAACAATACTTAAATGTTTTACAGGAAAGAGGTTTTGAAATACAATATTCAAATATTATTTCTGAAAAAGATGATAATATTTTCTATTCTAAAGGCAAATATCCTCACAAAGCATGGATATTAGTCAAGAGTTTTTATAAAAGACTCACAGATATCAGAAAAGCGAAGAAGTTTGATATAGTATTTATTTACAGAGAAGCATTTATGCTTGGAACTACTTTTTTTGAACGACTATTACAATCAAGAAAAGCTCTGATTATTTTTGATTTTGATGATGCAATATGGTTAAATGACACATCTGAAGGAAATGCTAATCTGGATTGGCTTAAAAAACCTTCTAAAACTGCATCGATAATAAAAATTGCAGATCTTGTTTTAGCTGGCAATACATATCTCGCAAATTATGCAAAATTATTCAACCCCAGAATTGAGATTATGCCAACCACTATTGATACCGATTATCATAAAAGAACTATTAAAATACAACAAAAATCAAGTATTTGCATAGGTTGGACAGGCACATCAACAACATTAAAGCATTTCGAAACAATTGTGCCAGCACTAAAAAAGATTAAAGCAATTTTTGGCGAAAAAGTTTACTTCAAAGTAATTGTAAATTTCCCATATCGATTACCTGAGCTAAATATTGAAGCAACTCAATGGTCGTCAGAAAAAGAAATTGAAGATCTTTCCGAAATTGATATCGGAATAATGCCATTACCTGATGATGAATGGTCAAAAGGGAAGTGTGGCTTTAAAGGCTTGCAGTATATGGCATTAGAAATTCCAACAATTATGTCTCCTGTTGGTGTAAATTCCGAAATTATTAAAGATGGAGAAAACGGTTTTCTTGCCTCAACAGATGAAGAATGGATTGAAAAACTTACACTTTTAATTGAAAACGAAAACTTACGTATTTCATTAGGTAAAGCCGGACAAAAAACTGTTGAAGAAAATTATAGCGTAAACTCATTTAAAGATAAATACGTTCAGTATTTCTTAAATTTATTGGAAATAAAAAAAGCGTAGGTTTTAAGCTACGCTTTTCATTAAATCATGTTTTTGTGAAATTTTGTGTTTTCGAGCATTTGTGGCATTTTTTATTTTTTCAATAATTCCGCTGTCTCAACCAATTTCATAAACTCTGATCTGTAACCTTCTTTGTCTTCACCTTTAGAAACCTTTGCTAAAGCAAGTACTGAAGCAAATGAAGAATTTGCCTTAAATTCCGATTCTCTTAAAAGCATACCAAATTCAGAAACAGCACAAGCAAATGTAAAGTTATTTGTGTTAACTACTTTCCTGTCACTTTCTTTTATTTTATTTACAATTAACTTAGAAACATCTTCATCTGGTTTTTTGTAACGAAGTTTAACAGTCATAATATCGCCTGATTTTACAACTTTTGTTTGTTGATATTCTAATGGGTCTGTAATATTAACCGACTCATCTGAATCTGCAGGAATAATTTCATAAAGTGCAGTAACTGTATGACCGCAACCTATTTCACCAGCATCTTTAGTGTCATCGTTAAAATCTTCTTTATTTAACAATCTGTTTTCATAACCAATTAGTCTGTAAGCCTTCACTTTTGAAGGATTAAATTCTACTTGAATTTTTACATCTTTTGCAATTGTATAAAGCGTTCCCCATAATTCTTTTCCAAACACCTTTTTTGCTTCCATAATATTATCGATGTAATAGTAATTACCATTTCCAGCATCTGCAATTTTTTCCATTTTAGAATCTTTATAATTGCCCATTCCAAAACCAAGTATGCTGATAAAAACGCCACCTTTTCTTTTTTCTTCAATAAGTCTGGTCATCTCACCATCACTACTTGCACCAACGTTAAAGTCACCATCTGTAGCCAATATTACTCGATTGTTGCCACCAACAATATAATTTTCTTTTGCAATTTTATATGCTAACTGAATACCCGCTCCACCAGCTGTACTTCCGCCAGAGCTTAACTGCTCTAATGCTGCGTTAATTGTTTCTTTTTTATTCCCGGCTGTTGACTCAAGTACACAACCTGCTGCACCTGCATAAACAACCATTGCAACTTTGTCTTCATCTCTTAAATTACTTACAAGAATTTTAAATGCTTGTTTTAAAAGTGGCAGTTTATTTACATCACCCATTGAACCAGAAACATCAATTAAGAAAACCAGATTGCTAGCTGGAATTTTTGTAGCTGCAATATTTTCACCTTGTAAACCTACCATAACAATATCATGTTTTTCGTTCCATGGACATTTTCCAATTTCCATATTAATTGAAAAAGGATCACCATTAGTTGGCTGTGGATAATTATATTCAAAATAATTAATCATTTCTTCAACTCTAACTGCATCTTTATATGGCATTTGATTTTGATTTAAAAATCTTCTTACATTAGAATAAGATGCCTTATCTACATCTGCTGAAAAAGTTGATAATGGGTTTGAAAGGGCTTCTTTAAATGCATTTTCATTAATTTTATCATATTCTTCGGTATTATGTTCAACTTCTATCATATCGTATGAAGCAGGTGAAGCAAAATATGCCTGAGATTCTGCACATTTTGTTTTCATTGCAGCACCCACATTACAATTTTTTTTATCCATCACCTGCTCTTGCTGTAATTCATCAACAAGTACTTCAACAATTTGAGATAATGAAATTGAGACAGACTTAAACTCTCCCTTTTTTAATTCCAAAGTTTTACCAGTCCAATTACTATAACCATTCTTTGTTGCTTTAATTAAATACTTTGCTGGAATTAATTTCGAAAAAACATATGCACCACTTGTTCCAGTTTTTACCGAGGTTACAAAGTTACCGTCTCTGTAAAGCGATACGGTTGCATTATCTATTGCTTTACCGGTGTTTGCATCTGTTACAAAACCTGAAATTGAATCAGGTATCGGAGCTGTTACTGGACTAATCCATAATCCTGTAAGTAGCATAATTAATAAAAATGTTGTTTTCATAGCTTTAATTTTTAAAGTTTATTAAAATTTGATTTTGGTTTTGAGATGCTACTAAATATTTTTTTCCATAAATAAAATTTTAAACTTTTTTATTTATTTGACATTTAATTACATATCCGTTTTTAAACGTTTACATTCGAATATAAGCGAATATACCTGATTAACAGCCGAATCTGGATTTTTTACGACCATATCTTTGCATCAAACAAAATTCAAATTCATAAACAATTAAATTTTAAAACGTCATGGAAAAAATGATTAACAAAGTAGAACTTAGCGGATTTATCGGATTAAATCCTGAAGTAAAAACATTACCAAATGGTAATAAAGTATTAAAATTTTCGCTTGCAACAAGCACAAACCATAAAGACCGTGAAGGTCAATGGGTGCGTGATACAACATGGCATAATGTTGTAATGTGGAATAAACTTGCAGATGCAGCTAGTAACGAAATTAAAAAAGGTAGCAGAGTTTCGCTAACCGGTAAACTTGCAAATCGCACTTTTACAGATAAAGAAGGAAAAAAGCGCTTTATCACCGAAATAGTTGCTGTTACTTATGAAATAATAGCTGCTGAAACAGTAAAAGCAGAGTAAATTTATTTCAATCTTTTCTAAAAGCCTTTCCGATAAATCTGGAAAGGCTTTTTTTTTTAACTTACATTCTAATTTTTTTTTAATTAATGACTACTCAAGATATTCTTAATAAATATAATAAGTCCGAATTTATTTCACTTGAAGAAGGTGTTGAGCTTTACAAAACTGCGCCACTTGCCGATTTACTTTATGCTGCAAATGAAATAAGACAGAAACTGCATCCAAATAATATTGTTACCTGGCAAATTGACAGAAACGTAAATATTTCAAATGTTTGTTTTGTACAATGTTCTTTCTGTAATTTTTGCAGAAAAGCAAATAATGATGATTCTTACACAACCACTATTGAAGAATACAGAAAAAAAATTCTGGAACTTTTTGAATTGGGCGGTGACCAACTTCTTTTACAAGGAGGGATGAACCCCAAATTAGGACTTAGTTTTTATGTTGATTTATTTAAAACTTTAAAAAACGAATTTCCAAAACTAAAACTTCATGCACTCGGTCCACCAGAAGTTGCTTATCTTGCAAAAAAGGAAAATCAAAGTTTTAAAGAAATTCTTGAAGTACTTATAAAATCAGGACTTGATAGTTTGCCCGGAGCCGGTGCCGAAATATTGAGTAACAGAGTCCGCACTGAACTTTCTAAAGGTAAATGTTCTGTTGAAGACTGGCTGGATGTTATGCGTGTTGCACATAAAATGGGGCTTTATACTTCAGCAACTATGATGTTTGGACACATTGAAACTATAGAAGAAAGAATTCAACATTTAATTTATATCCGCGATGTTCAAAGCGAAAAACCAAAAAATGTTCCTGGTTTTAATGCATTTATTCCCTGGCCTGTTCAGCTTACCGACACAAAACTTGGACAAGAAAAACAAATTGCACCTGTATCAAATACCGAATATTTACGAATGTTAACAATTAGCAGAATTATGTTGCCAAATGTTCCAAATATTCAGGCATCGTGGTTAACTGTTGGAAAAAACACGGCTCAGCTGGCTTTACATGGTGGTGCTAATGATCTTGGTTCAATAATGATAGAAGAAAATGTTGTTTCTTCAGCAGGTGCAAATTATTCGTTAAATGCTATGGGAATGAAAAAATTAATTGAAACAGCGGGTTTTATTCCAAAACAAAGAAATCAGAAGTACGAATTTGTTTAAGTATAATTGTTGAGGTCTGTAAACATTCTAATTGTAAGCTAGGACGTTTTTCTTTTTTTATTCGTGCAATTACTTCCTTCGGAAGTAAAAAAGTTCGTGTCTTGTTTTAAACAAAAAAAATGCCCGGCAAAGCCGGGCATAAATTTTATAATAAATGTTGTTATTATTTTACAAGTTTTGTGCTAAAAGAATTACCTTTTACGCTATTTGCAACAATGCTATAAATTCCGTTAGAAAGTTCAGAAACGTTTAATTTAACTTCTGTTGAATTATTAAAATCGTATTGCTGAACTAGTCTTCCCTGAAAATCATAAATGCTAACATTAGAAATAGCTTCTTTTGCTGCTATTGTTACCATGTTTGTTGCAGGATTTGGATAAACATTCATAACGCTAATATCAGAAACTTCGTTAATTCCTGTTGATAATGGAGTAACACTTGCAAATGTTGAACCAACACGGATTTCATCAATATCTACATTAGGTGTACCTCCTAAAATAGTTGAAGAGTATCCGTTTCTAATAAAAACGGCAGCAAAAGTTGCAAAAGTACTTGTACCAACGTTATTTGTAACAGAACCAGCTGGGTCTGCACCACCAAGTGTTGTTGGGTTTATCCACAGTGAAGCAGTTGTAGGAACAGTACTTTTGTCGTATTTTACAACAACTAAATAAGTAGTTCCATAATTTAAATCAATTCCACAATCAGTGAATGAAGTACCGGTAGTACCACCAGAAGTATTTAAAATACCAAGTCTGAAGTTAGCTTTGTTTGTATTAACTGCTTTAATACCAAGTCTACCACCAAATGCTGTTACACTAGCGTTGCCAGCTGAAGCTGCTAATCCTAAAAAGTAATCATATCCAGTTATAGATAAATCTGTTGAATCAACAACATTAATTAATGCAGAATAGTATGCAACATTACCAGTAACTGTAGCTACAGCATTAACATCACGGGTTAGTGCAGCTGTTCCAGTTAAGTGAATTTTTCCACCGGTAGATGCTTGTAAGCCAGTATATGACAAACTTCCAGAAACAATGTCAATTGTGCCTACTGTACCACTATGAGTTAGCCAGCCATTGCTAGCGCAATCTGCTGTTGCTCCAACTGTTGTGCAATTTCCGCCAATATTTCCTGTTCCAGCAAAACCATCATAAAACTGACCAAATGATAATTGGCTAATTCCTAAAAAAGCCAATAAAAAGAAAGAAGTGTAAAGTTTTTTCATATAATTTTTTTTAAAGTTAATTTGTTGCAAAGGTATAACATTTATTAATGTCAATAATTATTTTTAGGTTAATAAATTAGAAAATTAATGATTTATAAAAGACCTAAATCGAGTAAGGCAGCGTCGCTCATCATGTTTTTATTCCAAGGCGGATCAAATACTATATTTAAAACCAAATCGCTAACTCCTTCAGTTGCTTTTACTTTCTCGTTAATTTCATTTAGCATATCGTCAACCATAGGGCAATTGGGCGAAGTTAAAGTCATTTTAATATTAACCTTACCATCATTTTCTGCAATTACTTCGTAAATTAAACCAAGCTCATAAATATTTACAGGAATCTCGGGATCAAAAATAGTTTTAAGTGTTTCAACTACTTTGCTTTCTAATGTGAATGTGTCCATGATGTTAAATACAGTTTATTGTTTGAAGTTCTTTGTTAAAAAATTGTTCTGTGTTTTTACAAATTATATTTTGTTTTATAAGCAAGTGCGTACATTTTCATTTGCTTAACCATTGAAAGTAATCCGTTTGAGCGTGTTGGCGAAAGATGAGTTGTTAAGCCAATTTTATCAATAAACCAAAGATCTGCATTTGCAATTTCATCCGGTGTGCGGTTAGATAATAGCCTGACTAGCAGGGCAATCATCCCTTTTGTAATTATTGCATCGCTATCGGCATAAAACTTTATTTTTCCATCAACAAACTCATCTTGTAGCCATACTTGTGATTGACAACCTTTTATTAAATTTTTGCTTGACCGGTATTCTTCTTTAAACTCGGTTAAATCTTTACTGAGCTCAATTAAATAAGTATACTTTTCCATCCAGTCGGCATAAACCGAAAACTCTTCAACAATCTGTTCCTGAACCTGATCAATAGTCATTTTATGCAAATAATTGTTTAATTTTTAAAAGAGAATCAATCAAATAATCAATTTCATTGGTTGTGTTGTAAAAAGAGAATGAGGCTCTTACAGTTCCCTCAATTCCATAAAATTTCATAATTGGTTGAGTACAATGGTTTCCGGTTCTTACGGCAATATCCATTTTATCTAACATCATCCCTGTATCAAAATGATGAATTTTTCCAATTAAAAAAGATATTACACCAACTTTATTTGGTGATGTTCCATATATTCTAATATCAGGAATTTTGCTTATTTTTTCATTTGCATAATTTAGAAGCAAATTCTCATATTCGAAAATATTTTGTCTGCCTATTTTCTCGACATATTTTAACGCAGCACCCAAACCAATTGCGCCAATAAAATTTGTTGTTCCTGCTTCAAACTTAAAAGGTAAGTCGTTATAAGTTGTTTTTTCAAACGTTACAACTTTAATCATGTCGCCACCACCTTTGAAAGGAGGCATTTCATTCAACCATTTTTCTTTACCATAAAGAACACCAATGCCAGTTGGACCATAAATTTTATGTCCCGAAAAAGCATAAAAATCACAATCCAGTTTTTGAACATCAACCGGTTGATGATGTATGCCCTGTGCTCCATCAATAAAAACAGGAACATTATGGCAATGTGCAATACTGATTATCTTTTCGATGTCATTAATTGTTCCGAGCGAATTTGAAACATGATTTACCGAGACAATTTTTGTTTTTTCTGAAAAAAGCCTGTCGTAAGCTGCTAAATCGAGTTCACCGGTATATGTTAAAGGAATAACTTTTATTTTAGCACCTGTTCTATCACATAATAATTGCCATGGAACAATATTACTATGGTGTTCTAATTGTGAAAGAATAATTTCATCGTCCTTTTTTACAAATTTTTCTCCAAATGAAAAAGCAACAAGATTTACTGATTCGGTTGTCCCCGAAGTAAAAATTATTTCGTGTTGATGTTGTGCATTAACAAAATTCTTAACTGTTCTTCTTGCATGTTCATATGATTCGGTCATTTTTTCACTTAAGTAGTGAACCCCTCTATGAATATTGCTGTTATATTTTTGATAATATTCATTTGTAGTTTCAATAACAGATTGTGGTTTCTGGGTTGTAGCAGCATTATCAAAATAAACCAGCTGTCTGTTATATATTTTTTGTTGGAGCAAAGGAAAGTCGCTTCTTATTGCCTGTACATCAATCATCTGATAAGTATTTTTAATATTACAAATTTAACTATTCTATTTTGCTAAGTTAATGTTTTTCCAGTAAAAATTTAATTACTCAAATACTAAAATTGTTTAAGAAAGTTTTAAAAGATGAGGTTTTTCGCAGATTTGTGATTTTCAAATAGTATTTTTGTATAGAATTAATATAGCCATGACATTAAGATTTGATTTTTTAGTAATCGGTTCGGGGATAGCTGGGTTATCAGCTGCCTTAAAAGCAGCTAAGTATGGAAAGGTATGTGTAGTAACAAAAACACAAATTGACGAAACTAATACCAGATATGCTCAGGGTGGAATTGCTGCTGTAACTTATCAACCCGATTCTTTTGAAAAACATGTAAAAGATACAATTATTGCCGGTGCAGGTCTTTGCAACGAAGACATTGTAAGGATGGTTGTTAGTGAAGCACCTGAGCGCATAAATGATTTAATTGAATGGGGAATTGATTTTGATAAAAATAACGATGGCAGTTTTAATTTAGCCCGCGAAGGTGGTCATACCGAACATAGAATTTTACATCATAAGGATAATACAGGTAACGAAATTCAAAAAGTTCTTTCCATTCAGGTAAAGAAAAACCCAAACATAACAGTACTCGAAAATCATTTTGCAATAGACTTAATGACACAGCACCATCTTGGAAGCTATGTAAGAAGAAGTAATACTGATACAGAATGTTATGGTGCATATGTTATGGATTTACAAAAACACCAGATTTTCAGACTACTTGCAAAAAATACTTTTATCTCGTCGGGAGGTGTAGGAAATTTATACCTTACAACAACTAACCCAAATATTGCAACTGGTGATGGTATAGCTATGGTTCACAGAGCAAAGGGAATAACTGAAAATATGGAATTTATTCAATTTCATCCAACTTCACTTTATAATCCGGGAGAACGACCTTCATTTTTAATTTCAGAAGCATTACGAGGATTTGGAGCAGTATTAAAAACAATTTCTGGTCGGGAATTTATGCAAGAGTATGATACCAGAGGATCGCTTGCACCACGTGATATAGTTGCAAGAGCAATTGATTATGAAATGAAAAGTCATGGCGACGATCACGTTTATATAGATTGTACACATCTTGATAAAAACGAATTACAATATCGTTTTCCGAATATTTATGCTAAATGCTTAAAAATTGGAATTGATATTACAAGAGATATGATACCGGTAGTTCCTGCTGCACATTATCTTTGCGGTGGAATAAAGGTTAACGAAAACGGATGTACGCATATTCATCATTTATATGCTGTGGGCGAAGCTGCTTCAACCGGCTTACATGGTGCAAACCGACTAGCGTCAAACTCATTAATAGAAGCAATTGTATTTGCTCATCGTTCTGTTCATCATGCAATTTCAATGTTGTCAAACATTAAATATCAGGAAGACATTCCGGAATGGAACGATAAAGGAACAACCCAACCACGTGAGATGGTGTTAATTACCCAAAACACAAAAGAAATTCATCAGTTAATGACAAATTATGTTGGAATTGTAAGATCTGACAGTAGGCTTGAAAGAGCTTTTGCCAGACATTCAATGATATATAATGAAACCGAAGAACTATATAAAATCTCAAAAATCTCTCAAAAACTTTGTGAGTTAAGAAATTTAATTACTGTAGGGTATTTAGTAATAAAAGCAGCATCAGTTCGCAAAGAAAGTATTGGTTTACATTATAATATTGATCATGCTTCAGAAAAAATAAAGGCATCGCTTTAAATAAAATGCCTGCAACCTTTAGCTTAGTTCCCGTGTCTTGACTTTACAAAAAAGAAACAATTATTTTTTCTTATAAATTAAAGACTGTATATTTGTAGTTAAACGTTAAAAAAAGCAACACATGAGAACATTTATTTACATGTTTTTTATAATTCTTTTTGCAATGCCAACATTTGCAAAAAATGTAGATGTAGAAACCGCAAAATCTGCAGCTAAAAACTTATATTATTTGAAAGTTAGTCAGCTAAAAGATATTAAACTAGCCGAACTTAATCTTTCATTGGCATATACTGAGGTTGTAAATAGCGAACCTGTATATTATGTTTTTAATGTTAACTCAACCGAAGGTTTTGTAGTAATCTCTGCTAACGATATTGCAATGCCATGTATCGGTTATAGTTTTGAGGGAGCGTTTCCAACAAATAATCTGCCTCCAACATTTAGTTATTATATGGGTGCTTTTCGTGATCAGATAGCTTCAGCTATATCACAAAAAGCAGCTGCTTCTGCTGAGGCTACTGCAGAATGGACAAGGCTTCTTGCCAATAATCCAACACCAGTAAAAACTTTAAGTACAATGCCATTACTTATTCACACCTGGAATCAGGATTGGCCATATAATGAATTATGTCCTGCAGATGCTGCAGGCCCTGGTGGTCATGTTTATGTTGGCTGTGTTGCAACATCTATGATACAGTGTATGAAATATTACAATTACCCAACTACCGGAACAGGAACCCATACAAATTCAACTATAACTAATGGTGGATATGGTAACCAAACTGTTAATTATGCAAATCAGACTTATGTTTGGGAAAATATGCAAAATGTTCTTGGTACTTCAAGTTCATCATCAACCTTAGAAGTTGCCAAAATTGGTTTTCATGCAAGTGTTTCTGTTAATATGAATTATGGTGCTGACGGATCAGGTTCACAAACTTCAAGTATTCCTGCAGCTCTTGAAAGTCATTTTAAATATTCTACAGATTGTCAGTATGTTCAAAAAACTAGTTATACTCAAACAAACTGGGAAAACATGTTAAAAACTCAGATTGATAGTAAATGGCCTATGGTTTATCAAGGATTGGAATCAGCTGCATCTGCTGGTCATGCTTGGAATTGCGACGGTTATATTACTGGTACAACTAACGAATTTCACATGAACTGGGGTTGGGGTGGATCTGCAAACGGTTATTTTTCTGTTGCAGGTGCAATAAATTCTGGTGGTGGTTATACTTTTGATACAAATTTTGGTGCAGTTATTAATATCTACCCATCAGCAAATTATCCAACATGGTGTTCCGGTACAAAAACAATAACAGGAACAGCAGGTACATTTAATGATGGCAGTGGTAACCAAAATTATTTAGATAATCAGGATTGTCTTTATTTAATTCAACCAGCTTGCGGATCATTTGTTACACTTTTATTTGACAGATTTGATTTAGGAACAGGTGATCTTGTTAAAGTTTATGATGGCGCAACTACAAGTGACCCTTTATTAGCAACATATGATGCAGCTAATTTACCTGCTTCTTCAATTACCTCAACTTCGGGTAATATGTTACTTGAGTTTATTACTGATGGAAGCAATAACGCAACAGGATGGTATGCAAGCTATAGTTCATTTCCTTGTACTGGTTCAAAAACACTAACAACACCTTCAGGAACAATAAGCGATGGCAGTAATTCTTGTGATTATAAAGCATCATTAATTTGTACCTGGAATATTCAGCCGTCACCAGCAGCAGCTTCAATTTCATTAACTTTCCCAGATTTTAACTTTGCCGCAGGTGATGCAGGTGATGCATTAAAAGTTTATAAAAATACCACAGGAACTTTAATTGGTAGCTATAACGCATTAAATTTACCCCCTGCATCATTAGATATTGTAGCATCAAAAGTAATTCTTCGTTTCCAGACAAATAGTACTAATCAGGGTGCAGGTTGGACTGTAAACTACAATTCAACATTAACCGGAATAGAAAATAATCTTGCAGAATTTAGTACTGGAATATTCCCAAATCCATTTACCAACGATGCAACTATTAGTTACACATTAACCGATGTAACTGACGTTAAGATTTCTGTAACAAATGTTTTAGGCGAAGTTATTGGTAATTATAACAAATTTGAAACAGCCGGATCGTACAGTTTACCTTTAAGTTCATTTACAGAACAAATTTCACAAGGAATGTACTTTGTTAACTTCTCATTTAATGATAAGCTAACAACGGTTAAAATAGTTTGTACAAAATAATAAATCTCTTAAGGCTGGCTAATTGCCAGCCTTTTTTTTCTTTAATTTTTATGAAAAAACTTTTCTTATTTCTAATTGTATCTCTTTTTGCTTTTGCAAATGTTTTTTCTCAAACCAGATTGTGCTCAGAATATGAGGCTAATAAAAAAGCTGAAACTGAAAATCCTGATGCGCTACCTGCAAAAGCGGAATTAACAAAGTTTACAAAAGAATATATTCAGAATAAAAATAAAACAGAAGAAGTATATGTTATACCAGTTGTTTTTCATGTTTTACATAATTATGGCGCAGAAAATATTTCGAAAGCACAAATTTTAGATGCTGTACGGATTTTAAATGAAGATTTTAGAAAGCTAAATTCTGATACTTCTGATATTATTCCAGAATTTAAAGGTATTGCAGCAGATTCTAAAATAGAATTCAGACTGGCAACTATCGACCCTAATGGAAATTGTACAGACGGGATTGTTAGAGTCGTAACAAGTTACACATATAATGCAGATGATGATTCGAAATTAGAATCCCCTTCATGGGACAGAACAAAATATTTTAATGTGTGGACATGTAGTTCAATAGGGTCTGGAGCTGCAGGATATTCATATTATCCCTCTAGTGTATCGGGGTCGTGGGGTGCAAGCAGAGACGGTGTAATTATTTTAGCAACATATGTTGGAAGTATTGGAACAGGAACAGTATATACATCAAGGGCGCTAACACATGAGATAGGGCATTATTTAAACCTTGCTCACACCTGGGGAAGTACAAACGAGCCAGGACTCCCCTCTAACTGTAATTTTGACGATGATGTTGCGGATACACCAAATACAATAGGACATACAAGTTGCGATTTAGATGCAAACACCTGCGGTTTTCTTGATAATGTTCAAAATTATATGGAGTATGCATATTGCGATAGAATGTTTACCTACGGACAGAAAGACAGAATGCGTGCAACCCTTAATAGTCCTATAAGTGGAAGAAATAATCTTTGGAGTCCCGCAAATTTAATTGCAACAGGAACAAATAATGGTGCTGTTGCTCAGGTTTGTTTACCAGAACCGGATTTTTCATATTCCAAACGATTTGCCTGTAACAATTTACAATTGCAATATACAAACTTGACATGGAACACTGATTCTATTTCAAGTATTTATTGGTCATTCCCTGGCGGAAACCCATCAAGTTCAAACGCTCTTAACCCAATTGTATCCTATGACAACCCTGGAAATTATAGCGCAACTCTAATTGTAACAAATGCCACAGGAACAAATCAATTTACAAAAAGTAACATAATACAGGTACAAAATTCATTATTAGGTGAAGGGGTTCCATGGATTGAAGGATTTGAGAATAATTTATTTCCTGTTAACACTTTAGATTCTACTAAAAATTGGTTTATTTCAGGTAATGCCAATGCTAATTGGGAGAGAACACAATCGATTTTTTATGATGGGCAGGCTAGTGTTTTTGTTGCAAACGATATAAACAATATTGGACAAACGTCAGAATTATTTTCTCCAAATATTCTTTTTGCGGGCAACGACCCTAACAATTTTTTTACTTTCAGATTTGCCTATGCACAAAAAAATACTGATAATACTGACAAATTAATTGTTTATGCCTCATATAACTGTGGTCAAACATGGTATCCACGACTTTCAAAAGTTGGTGCTGCGTTGTCAACAAATGGTGGTGCTTTTGTTAATTCATTTATTCCTGACACATCGGAATGGCTTAAGCAAAGTATTAACCTTGGTCTTTTCATGAGCAGACCAAACATTAGAGTTAAATTTACTTTTACTTCAGGTGGCGGAAACGAAATTTATATTGACGACATCAATTTAGAGAAAATAACAAATGTTAATGAATTACCTCTTTCTTTATCAAATAATTTAAGTTTGTTTCCAAACCCAGTAAATGAAGAAACAACAGTAAACTTTGACCTAAGTGAAAAATCAGAAATTAAATTTGAGCTATCAAATGTTTTGGGTCAAAATATTGCGACGGTTGAGGATAATTATACCACAGGACCATATAGTTTATTAATAAGTGATTTGTTAAAACAAAGTTTACAATCAGGCATGTATTTTATGACAGTCTCTATAAACGGGAAGTCTCAAACATTAAAATTAATTAAAGAGTAATTTATTTTATTGCATTCCAGCCCTGAGCCATTATTTGAATAAAATTGCCGTCAGGTGAAATTAAATTCAGCCCTTCAGATGCGTTTGTGATATTTCCTATAACACTAATTCCTTTTATCAATTTTATCTTTTCAAAGTCCGATAATGGTATTGTAAACAGTAATTCATAATCTTCGCCTCCATTTAAGGCTGCTGTTTCAGGTGGAAGATTAAATTCATTTGCCATTTTGCATGTTTCGGCATCAATTGGAATTTTTTCGGTATATATTCTGCAGCCTGTTTTAGATTGTTTGCAGATATGAATTAATTCTGAACTTAAACCATCAGAAATATCTATCATAGATGTTGGAAGAATTCCCTTTTCTTTCAGTTTCTTTATTATGTCTACCCTTGCTTCTGGCTTAAGCTGTCGTTCTAAAATATAATCATGACCGGATAAATCGGGTTGAACTTGAGAAGTTTCAGAAAACACTGTCTTCTCTCTTTCAAGCAATTGCAATCCCATGTATGCAGCACCTAAATCTCCCGACACACAAATCAAATCTGTTTCTTTTGCTCCGTTTCTGTAAACAATTTCGTTTTCATTAGCATAGCCCATGGCTGTAACCGAAATCAATAAACCTGTTAAGGAACTTGAAGTATCGCCACCAATTAAATCAACACCGTAATGATTGCATGCAAGACGAACACCTTCATATAAATCTTCAATTGCTTCAACAGAAAATTTTGAAGAAACTGCTAATGAAAATGTAATTTGTTTTGGAGTTCCATTCATTGCAACAATATCCGATAAATTTACAACAACCGACTTATATCCAAGATGTTTTAATGGAGTGTAAATTAAGTTGAAATGAATTCCTTCAACTAATAAATCTGTTGTAACCAATATTTTTTTGTTGGAATAATCCAGAACAGCAGCATCATCTCCAATACCATATATAGTTTCCGGATTTATCTTCTTAATGTTATTTGTTATATGTTCAATTAAACCAAATTCGCCAAATTCAGATAATAGAGTAACCTTTTTTTGCATAAATAAAAAATTAAAGTGCAAATGTATGAATAAAATAAATTAGGAGATTAATAGTTTGATTCAAACTTTATTCTTCAATTCTGTTACCATTGCTGTCAAATTTAATGACCTTAACCTTTCTTCGTTTCTCGATCACATAAAAAGGCACAAACAGATTATCAAATTTCTCATCAATTATGAGCTCGAAATTATTTTGAAGTAGCTGATATTTTTCACCAAGAACTTTTTCGTCAAGTGTAAGAACATATTTACCAATAGGAATATACATTTCAAACGAACCATCAAAAGAAGTAAGTGTTGTAAATGAGCGATCATTTACTGCAGTAATTTTTATGCGCGATAAATCTAATTGTTTTTCAGCATCTGCTCCCATTTTTTCCCTGTCCATAAAAACTTTACCCGTAACCTTTACCCCGCGAACAAAAGGCACAAACACATAATCAGTTTTGGTTAAATATAAAGTGTCATTTATGTGCGGAAACCACCCGTTTAAATCAGGAATTGAAAATGCACTATAATTATAAGCTCCAACCGGAACGTTAATTAATTCAGCTTCGCCATCTTTATTCGTAATTATTTCCCACGCATCGACTTTTATGACTACATTTTCTAACAAATCTTCATTGCGCTCCCTTTTACCATTTCCGTTAATATCATAGAATGCAACAAACTTACTTGTACCATATTTCTTTTTTGTTTTAGGTATGGGAATCCCAAATTCTTTACGAATACCTGCCCCCAGATAAAAATTTCTTGACCATTGTGGTTCAGCAACTTCTTCGCTACCATTTGAAACATAATAAGATGGTCCATTATTGGATTTGGCTCCGATAGAAAAATTTATTTCTGCAAAAACTCTAAAACGCCATCCCTTTTTTGTATAACAATATATTTCAGGATTTAAATTTAAGCTTTTTCCTGATAATGTAGAATATGAAAACCCTGCTGCATTTTGCATAACAAATGACGGTCGTGGAAACACATATTGGTGGCGAAGTGTAAGACTTATATTTTGTGGATTTTTCACACTGTTATATAAAAAATAATTCCTGCTTACACTTAAATTTCCTAGTGTATATCGTGTCATAAACGATATTGTTCTTACCTGAATGAAACCGGCAAGTTGTAAAAAGAAATATTCTTTGCTAATTGTATCTAAAGCATAGTTGTAACCAGAGCGAATATTTATAAAATACCGGTAATTATCGGCCATGTTATACTTTCCAAGATTCAGACCAAGACCACGAGAATGTACTCTAAAATCCTGTATTCGTGTAAAATTATAAAATGCAAATGGACTGAAATTGCCAACCTTAGAATTTAATCGGTTAAAATTTAATTGATTATTCAACTGATAATCATAAAATGGAATGTTATTTTGACTAAATGGATAACGATAAAAATTATTTTTAAGACCAATACTCCATTTTTCATTTAATTTATAATCGTTACCGACGTTTGCCGTTAATCTTTCGAGACCAAATATTCCATATTCTGAAGAGTTAAACATTGCACTAACATGAGTATTCATTTTCTGATGCAAATACCTTCCGGAATAATAAACCCCAGCTAAAAAACCATATTTAACAACAGTTGAATCCTGTTCGACATTACGGCTTACTCCTGCCCTGATTCCAAATGTGTGATTTTTAATAAAATTTGTAGACGCATTTATGTTAAGTACATCGGTAAATTTACGCTGATCGTTGTTAATGCTATGACCAAATTGTGTAGTTAAACGAACTAGTTTGTTATGGAAATTATGTACTAAACCAAATGTTGTATACTGTGGATTCTTCGAAAACAATCGAGGACTTGTTGTATAAAAAGCAGCGATTCTCTGATTTTTGTTTATATAATATTCGGCTTTAAGTCCCTGTCCGTTCTGATAAGTTCCAAGTACTCCGCCTGTAATATTTCCAAATTGAACATTAAATTTTGAATGAAAATAACCCAAATAAAGATTTGCATTTTCATAAGGATTAGTTGTAAAAATATTGGTCATATAACTAAACTGAGTGTTATAAACCAATGTAGAGGTTTCAGTTAAAAATGCCTGTCCCCTTAAATTAATATTCATCATAGGATTATCACCCAAAATATTATATGCATTCATGTCAAATATAATAGGGATAACATCTGTACCATATCTGTTTACTTCCCATTGATCAGACAACTGAATAAAATCAATTTTCTGACCGGCACGAAACTGATTGATTTCGCCCATATTAGGAGAAGTTGAATTTGCTAATATTGAATATTTATTAGCTTCGCCTACACTAAAAGGATTATATCCTTCGTAATCAATAAGTCTGTAATTTCTTGGTTCTATTTGTTTTGAAAAGGTATAATGAAAAGTTGTATCTGATTGTGATTTGATTCGAAAAGTGAGTGGATTTGAAGATATTTTTTCACCGGTTGAATCTAATATAGCAGTATTTCTTGAAATAGCATTTTGTGTAAGATGAATATCCTGTTCTTCTGAACTATTATTCATCAAAGTAATACTAAATGGAGCTTTTGTCTGACCATTTAATAAATATATTTTTTTCTCATCTGAGGTTAAAACCCAGGATGTTTTCTTTTTAATTAAACCATAAAAGTAAGTATAACCTAATGGCTCGTTGTTATCACTATAAAGATATGTTGTAAATAAAAATCTTGTACTTCCTTTCAAATTAACTTTTGGCAGAATATGAAAAGGAATAAATATGCTATCACCCGGTGCTATCTGGTAAAGTTGATCTTTTTTGGTAATGGCCTTCCAGTCTGAAGGAATCGAGATGTCTACATAAAATTTAACCGCAATATTTTTGTTATTTGTTACTGATAAAACATTTGAAATCATTTCTCCCTTAACAAAGTCCACAATATCTTTCTTGAATTTCATAATAATTCCAGAAGTATTTGGCTTTTTAATAAGTGAAATAGTATCTTGCAAAACAGGTGGAATAGTGTCCTGTGCATTTATTTGCAAGGAAAATAAAGTACTTATGAAAATAATAATATAAAAGAATACTTTATTCAATTCTTTAAATTAAGGTACTTCAACTAAACAAAAATTAATTTTAATCTGATATGCTCCTGGTCTGATGTTAAACCCGGGCATTATTCTATAATCTACAGTAAAGTTATATTCGTTATAATCGGTCAGATAACTTCCTGGTCCGTTAATATTAGTTCCATCACAGGAACCGGGCATATTTCTAACAATAAGTTCGGGAATAATTTCGAGTACATCATATTGAACATTTCCTGCAAATATTTGATAAGTTCCGCTATTTAATGGTGTTCCACAGCCATTATATACATTTACCTGAATTAAATTCAGTTCAGGATCATTACCTGAAGTTCCGTAATAATATAAATTTTCCCACTCATTGTTAGGTAAATGTCCATTATTATCAACATACATAATTAATTTCCACTTGCAACTACCGGCAATTACTTCATCAATTTTTAATCTTAATTGTGTAGATCCACTGTGGGTAATACCTGTAACAAATTTCCTCATATCGTTAAATTCAAAGTCAACATTACCAGATGTTGACATAAGAAAATCGCTTGTACCAGCAATTGCATCTGCACAATTAGAGGTAGTTGGATTAGCACATGGTTGAGAAAAACCAATACCTGCTATTGCAAAGCATAAAAAACTTAAAATAATTTTACCGTATACTTTTATCATTCGGTAATTGTTAGTTGCTTTTTATAAATAAAGAGTTAGCAGGATTTGCTAACTCTTTATTTTGAAGGCTATTGATCTTCAAGTAGAATGTATTTAGCATTCATGGTATAAACACCAGGATTTGCGTAAGTACCAGCACCACCAACAGTCACCAAATCTTCGGCAACACCAGCATTTGTACCAGCATTAGGGAAAATTGCAGGTAAGCTTGGAAGAATGCGATAGTCAATAGTAAAATAATAATCACTGAAAGTACCAGCAGCTGGTGTAGCGGTTAAATATGAGCCACCATCAGCACCTTCACCTGCGCCTGTACCAAACTGTCCTTGAATATATTTTTCAGCAGCACCAGGAGTAGTATAAGGAGTAGCGCTTGCAAAAATACTATTTACGCCAGGAGCAGGAGTGTTTGCAGGAGAAAATAATGCACTATAATCTGTTTGAGCACCTGCAGCGGTTGGATCAAACTGATTTGGTTCATACTGGTGAAGTTCAAGTAAGCTTAAAGGTAACTGGTTACTTGCATTAGGTCCACCACCACTGTAAGTCATTTGCTGATCCCAGAATGTTCCATCCTGTGAAGTTCCAACAGCATAAAGATCCCATGATACAGAGGAAGAAACTTTTAAAATGGTTGCTGCATATTTAATAATACCACCATAATAATCGCGGATATCATCAAATACAAAATCAACCTGATCAGAAGTTGTCATATGAAGTTGCAAAACTGGTTGCAAATCCATTGTTACTGTAACATTTTTTTCGTCAATTAGTTGACCAAATGAAAATGCTGAAAACATTCCTAAAAAAGATACAATTAATAATAATTTTTTCATGCCTGTAAATTTAAATTAAACATTTTTTTGATTTGTCTTTACTACGCGAAGACCAACGCGTTTCAGAATTCTATGCTTCATAAAACTCTGATGTGGTTTAATTTCTGTTTGTTTTTTAGGGTCGGTTTTTTCCTAAAGTTGTCGTGTTATTAACATCTTTTCAACAACTGTTATACTTAAATAATTTAAAAAAAGTTTCCTTTTTTAGGGAACTTCAAACTCTGCTTCGGCTGCAACAATTTCTTCGGAACTACCAAAATCAACTACACCAACAGCAGTGTATTTGCCCGATGGCAGGCTTGTGGGCAATTCGTAAAAAAAATCGCGAAAATACTGTGGTAAAATAGTAAACCGTTTTACCTGTAATTTTTCTTGTTTACCTGTTTTTAAATTTGTTAACTCAACATAAGAAGTACAATAACTAATACCATCTCCGGTATTTTTTGCAATCATTTCAATTTTTCTGTTTCCATCCTTTTCCTGCAACATAAATTTCTCAATAAGAACACTATTAATTTTTACATTGGGTGGATTTTGATATACATATACTCCAAAACCGAAACTTGGGGTAATTCCCATTGCTAATCTTTTTGTGTGGTCTGTTGCATCTAAAGCGGGGCGATCTACAACCTGATCGATAGTAATAATCGTCCATAATGCACGTAATGCCTCTTCATTATCTGGTATAGTAATAACAGCTTTTAATTTTATCTCTTCGCCGGGTTTTAAAGAAAAGTAAGATGGTGAAACATTAATGTATTTAGATAAACCATATTTACCTTCACCTTGTTTTAACGATAGCGGTTTTCCATTTCTTCCCATTTCAAAATCGCAATATCCGATACTGAAATTATATAGTTGTTTTGTAGAATTATTAATTCTGATTTCTTTTGCTACAGTTGTTCCTGGTTTAATATTTAAATGCATGCTTGAAGGTGAAACAGAAACGCCCATATCCTGAAAAGCTGAATCAGGAATCTCAGGTCTTGTTTTAGATTTTAAACTATCTGTTTGTCCAAATACAACACTACTACTTGTTAAGACAATTAATAGTAATATTTTGAAATTCATAATTATTGAATTTAAATTTAAAAGTTCTACGATAAACAAATTAATAATGTTTGTTTTAATTTTAAGTTAAAATCATGGTGAATTTCCAATGAGTTATTTAACTTTATTGGAGTCGTAATTTTTTTGTAATTTTCGGAATTAATTTTTATCGTATGAAACGAGCATTAACAGTTATAGGGACAACAATAATTTTTTTTACAATTATTTATTCATGTATAAGAGTTCCTGCTAGTTCAGAAAAAATATTTGTAGTAAACACAAAGTTTGGAGACATTAAAATTAAGCTGTATGACCAAACTCCTTTACATAGAGATAACTTTATAAAATTGGTTTCCGAGAAATTTTTCGACGATTTGCTTTTTCATAGAGTAATTTCTGAGTTTATGATTCAGGGGGGTGATCCCGATTCTAAAAATGCTCAACCAAATGTAATGTTAGGTAATGGTGGCCCGGGTTATAATATTCCGGCAGAAATAACACCGGGAATTTTTCATAAAAAAGGTGCATTGGCAGCTGCCCGCGAGTCTGATAATGTTAATCCCAAAAAAGAATCTTCTGGTTCGCAATTTTATATTGTTCAGGGAAAGATTTTTACCAGTCAGGAATTAGATGTTATTGAATCAAAAAAAAATCAGAGTCTAAAAAATCAGATATTGGGAAATTTATTAATGGCTCCGGAAAGTGAAAATCTGAGGATGAAACTTGATTCTGTGAAAAAAATCGGAACTCAAGAATCATTAATGAATTTTATTAAGGAGCTTGATCCAATAGCAGAAAAGGAACTTTTAAAAGTTGGCAAATTTACATTCAGTCCCGAGCAAAGAAAAACATATACTACAATTGGCGGAACGCCACATTTGGATGGTGCCTATACCGTTTTTGGTGAAGTTATTGAAGGAATGAATGTTGTTGACAGTATTGCCGCTGTTAAAAAAGACAAAAATGACAGACCTTTGGTTGATGTTAAAATGAAAATTAAACAAATAAAATAAAGTTTTCAGATGAAAGAAAAAATTACGCAACTGATTTCAGAAATTCGTTCGGCACAGGTTGCAAATAAAGTACAGTTAGAAGAATTCAGATTAAAATATCTTTCAAAAAAAGGCGAAATATCAACTTTATTTGATGGCTTTAAACAGGTATTAAGCGAACAGAAAAAAGAGGTTGGTCAACTTCTTAACACTTTGAAAAACGAAGCTCAGGAAAAATTCTCGTCATTTTCTCAAAAAATAGAAAGTGAAGAGACTGTAACAAATTACAACGACTTAACAATGCCAGGTGATCCAATAGAAGTTGGAAGTCGCCATCCTTTAAGCATTGTAAAAAATGAAATAATTGATATTTTCAGTCGTTTAGGATTTACTGTTTCCGAAGGTCCAGAAATAGAAGATGACTGGCATGTTTTTACTGCATTAAATTTTCCTGAAGAACATCCTGCACGTGATATGCAAGATACTTTCTTTATTGAAAAAAGTCCCGACATATTATTACGAACTCATACCTCATCGGTTCAGGTAAGGGTTATGGAAAATCAAAAGCCACCTATCCGGATAATTATGCCAGGCAGGGTTTTTAGAAATGAAGCAATCTCTGCTCGTGCACATTGTTTTTTTCATCAGGTTGAGGGATTATATATTGATCATAATGTTTCATTTGCCGACCTTAAGCAAACGTTGTTATATTTTGCCCGTGAAATGTTTGGTGCAGAAACTCAAATCAGACTTAGACCGTCTTACTTCCCATTTACAGAGCCATCAGCCGAAATGGATATTTCGTGTAATTTATGTGGTGGCGAGGGCTGTGCATTTTGCAAACATACAGGTTGGGTAGAAATTCTTGGTTGTGGTATGGTTGATCCTAATGTTTTAGAAAAATGCGGAATTAATAGCAAAGAATACACCGGATATGCCTTTGGTATGGGAATAGAAAGAATTACAAATTTAAAATTTCAGGTTAAGGATTTAAGAATGTTTTCAGAAAATGATATTAGGTTTTTAAAACAGTTTTCAAATTCTATTTAATATTTGTTTAAAGATAACATTACTAAAACACATGATTTATAGGTTTTAATTCCATTTTCTTTTGCTTTTTTTGCAAATATGGCATTCTCAGTTCCCGGATTAAAAATTATTCTTCTTGGTTTTAATGAAATTACATAATCCATATATTCTTCCTGTCTTGCAGGAGATAAATACATTGCAACAGTATCAATATCTGAAACAAGTATTTTTTCTGTCGTTATTTTTATTTTTCCAATCGAGCCTTCTCTAACTCCGATGGCAACAACGTTATAACCATATCTTACAAGTTTCTCAACAGCTTTGTAAGAATATCTGTCAGGATTTGTACTAGCTCCTAATACTAAGGTTTTCCTCTGTTCGAAAGATGTCATTAAACACAAAATAAACAGATGTAAATATATGTAATAACTGTATCTTTAAACAATAAAATATTGATCAGACTTTTATTAATATTTTAACATTATGCTTTTAACAAACAGGCGTTTAATGAAAAATTTAACTACAATACCCGGATGCGATGATTGTGCAATTTTATCAAATTCTCTTTTTTCGCAATTAACAACAGATGAAATTACAAACTTAAATTTTGATAAAGGCTGTAATTTTCATAAAAAAGGAAACATTATTTATCATGAAGGCAGTAGAGTTAATGGCTTCTATTGTGTTAACAAAGGAATTGTTAAGCTTTTTAAAACTGGCTTAGAGGGACGTGAGCAAATAATTAGATTTGCAAAAAAAGGTGATATAATAGGTTACCGTTCATTGTTAAGCGGAGATTTGGCATGCCATACAGCAAAAGTATTGGAAGATGCTACTATGTGTTTTATACCCGGAGAATCATTGTTTGCTTTACTAAAAAAGAATCCTGAATTTGCAATTGAATTGCTGCAATTAACATGCAGAGAACTTGGAGAAGCAAATGCATTTATTACAGATATTGCTCAAAAAACAGTCAGAGAAAGATTAGCAGAAGTGTTGTTTATTCTGAAAGAAAATTTCGGACTTGATGCAGAAAACGTACTTCAGATTTCCTTAACAAGAGAGGAACTGGCAAATATAATTGGTACTGCAACCGAATCTGTAATAAGGCTTTTAAGCGAATTTAAAGATGACAAACTGATTGAATTAAGTGGCAGAAAAATAAAACTTCTGGATCAAAAAGCCCTTAAGAAAATTGCCAATATGTACGAATAGATTTTTTACAAAAATCTGCTGTATTACAGTTTCGTATTTATTAACATAAAATATTATTATATTTAAACCGAAAAGGGTTTTAAGTTTCTTGGTATTTTATTATTAAAAAATCTATGTATTTGAAAAAATTTATTTTAAATGCAGGTTCGTTTTATTTAAATAGTCTTCGAAATCCAGGAAAACTTGGTAAAAATTTAATAATAATACTTTTAATTAAGCTATTTGTAATGTTTATTGTTTTAAAACTCTTTTTCTTTAAGGATTTTTTGTCTACACATTTTACAAGTGATGAACAAAAATCCGAATATGTAATTAACTCATTGACAAAATAAATAAAAATGAGCTTATCAGATATTTCTTTAGTGGATTGGTCTAGGGCGCAATTTGCTCTTACATCAATTTATCATTGGTTATTCGTTCCGTTAACATTAGGTCTTTCTTTTATTATGGCAATAATGGAGAGCATTTATGTTAAAACAGGTAATGAAGAATGGAGAAAAATTACAAAATTCTGGATGAAGTTATTCGGAATAAATTTCGCAATTGGTGCAGCAACCGGAATAATTCTGGAGTTTGAATTTGGCACTAACTGGTCAAATTATTCTTGGATAGTTGGTGATTTATTCGGTGCTCCACTTGCAATAGAGGGGATATTAGCTTTTTTTCTTGAAAGCACATTTATTGTTTTAATGTTTTTTGGCTGGAATAAAGTTGGAAAGAAAACTCACCTTTTATCAACGTGGCTCGTAACAATTGGCTCAACGTTATCATCATGGTGGATATTAGTCGCAAATGCATGGATGAACGATCCTGTAGGAATGACTTTTAATCCAGATACTGCACGTTGTGAAATGGTAAATTTCTGGGAAGTGGCATTTTCACCATTTGCTATTCATAAGTTTTGGCATACTGTTACTTCTGCATATGTTGTTGCATCATTGTTTGTTGTTGGAATAAGCTCTTGGTATTTAATAAAAAAACGGCATGAAAGTTTTGCAAAAAAGAGCATTTTGGTAGGCGCAATATTTGGTTTTGCAGCAACAATGCTGGTAACTGTTTCGGGTGATACTTCTACTTATCAGGTTGCCCAAAAACAACCTGTAAAATTAGCTGCAATGGAAGGGTTGTATATTGGCAGAACCAGAGCTCCTATTATTGCTTTAGCTGTTCTTAGACCAGGCGTCCCAATTAGTGATACAGTAAATCATTTTATTTTTAAAACGGAAATGCCGGGAATGCTTTCCAAACTCGGATATCGTGATAAAAATGCATTTGTTCCCGGAATTTACGATTTGGTTTATGGAAATCAATATCAGGGAATAGAACCGGTTTTTAAAAGAATGGAGCGCGGAACTATTGCAATGATTGCGTTAAATAAATATAAAGAAGCAAAAAAAGATAATGATACTTCTGAAATGCGATTATCGTTAGCAGAGTTTAGAACTAATTATACGGATTTAGGATATGCCTATTTAGATAAACCCGAAGATGTAGTTCCTAACATTCCTATTACCTTTTATTCTTTTCATTTAATGGTTGGATTAGGTTTTTATTTTGTAATTCTGCTACTTGTTATACTTTTCTTTTTATGGCGAAAAACATTAATCAAAAGAAAATTAATTTTGTGGTTAGCTGTATTAACAATACCACTTGGATATATTGCAACAGAATTAGGGTGGATAGTTGCCGAAGTTGGACGTCAGCCTTGGGCTATTCAGGATTTATTACCTGTTTCAAAAGCAACATCACATCTTAGCACCTCATCAGTGCAAACTACATTTATTTTATTTGCAATTTTATTTACAGTATTACTTATTGCAGATATTAAAATATTATGGAAGCAAATTAAAAACGGTCCTAAAGAATAAGTTTTATGTTTGAAACAATGACTTTAACCGCATTACAGCAATATTGGTGGATAATTATTTCACTAATCGGAGCAATACTTGTTTTTTTAATGTTTGTTCAGGGCGGACAAACCTTACTTTTTCAGGTAGCAAAAACAGAAGATGAAAGAACTCTTTTAGTTAATGCATTAGGTAGAAAATGGGAACTTACTTTTACTACTCTTGTAACTTTTGGCGGAGCTTTTTTTGCATCGTTTCCCTTGTTTTATGCAACAAGTTTTAGTGGTGCTTATTGGGTTTGGACAATTATTTTATTTGGATTTATTGGTCAGGCCGTTTCGTACGAGTACAGAAAAAAATCAGGAAATATTTTAGGAGCAAGATTTTATGAGATTTTACAGATAACAAATGGTTTTTTTGCAACATTTTTTATTGGGATAATTGTTAGCAGCTTTTTTACAGGCTCATATTTCATGATTGATAAATTTAACTTAAGCTCATGGATGAATAGCTATTATGGCTTAGATCTTTTGTTAAATACACAGAATCTCTCGTTGGGATTTGCTTTATTTTGTCTAACCCGAGTAACGGGTGCAATGTTTTTTATGAAATATATTGACAATAAAGAAATTTCTGACCGTTCTGCAAATCAGGTATTAATTAATGGATTGTGCTTTGTGCTATTTTTTCTTTTGTTTTTGGGAATATTAATTACAAAAGATGGTTTTGCTATAGATCCAAATACAAATAAAATTTATATGGAGCCATTAAAATATCTTCATAATTTAATGCAAATGCCGGTTATTTTAACTCTTTTTCAGCTAGGTGTTTTAATAACAATATTTGGAATTTATAAGGGGGGAATTAATAAATCTTCAAACTCTTTTTGGATTACCATAATCGGATTAATTCCAGTTGTGTTTTCATTATTTATTATTGCAGGTTTAAATAATACTTCTTTTTATCCTTCTACTTATAACTTACAATCATCGTTAACAATTTTTAATTCGTCATCAAGCAAATACACATTAACCGTGATGAGTTATGTTACTCTTTTTATTCCTTTTGTACTGGCATATATTATATATATTTGGAGAGTTATGTCTAAGAAAAAAATAAACAAAACCGAGTTGGAAGAAACGGGGCATATATATTAATTTACTATGAGAAATTTTTTAATCTTATCATTGGGTATATTGTTATTTACCTGTTGTAATCAAGGAAATTTAAAATCTGATAATTCTTTATCTGCTGATAATTTGCAAAATAAAAGTGTAACTGTAAATAAAGACTCAATAATTTTAGAATTAACAATACAAGTTCTAACTTCAATAAAAAACAATAACTTCAATAGTTTTGCGAAATTTATTCACCCTGCTTTAGGTGTCAGGTTTTCGCCCTATGCTTTTATTGACACAATTAAAGATGTAAAATTATCGTCAAGTGAATTTGCTGATTTGGTTAAAAAACAAAATGCAATAAATTGGGGTAGCTATGATGGAAGTGGGGATATTATTTCACTTAACATTAATGAATATTTTAAGAAATTTGTATATAGTGCTGATTTTTTAAATGCTGAGAAAAAAGAATTAAATAAAATTATTTGTACCGGTAATACTATTAACAATATTGATTCGGTATACAAAAATTGCGATTTTACTGAAAATCATTTTTCCGGTATCGACAAAAAATTTGAAGGTATAGATTGGTGTAGTTTAAGATTAGTTTATAAGAAGTATAATGATAATTATTACTTAGTCGGAGTAATTCATGATCAATGGACGATTTAAAAAATAAGGCTTTTTTTTTATAATTATAAATTTATTCTTATACCAAAATGAAATAATAAATAGTCCAATTTTAGAAATCACAACACTCTGTCATCCTGAGGGACTCGAAGGATCTGCACACAACCCCTCACACATGTTTCGACCCTGAGCTTGTCGAAGGGCCAACATGACCCCACATTTATTTGACTAGCTTGTAAGTCATTTTGAAGTTAATCTTTCGTAACTTTGACAAGAAAATACTTTAATCGAATCTGTTTTTTACTTTTTAAGCTTATTTTTGTATAAAATTTAAATATAAAAGAGAAATATTATGATATCTAAAAAAGTTGAAAAAGAAATAAATAAACAAATAAATGCAGAATTTTATTCAGCATATTTATATTTATCAATGGCTGCTTGGTGCCAGACAAAAAACCTTAAAGGTTTTGCAAACTGGATGCATGTACAATATCAGGAAGAAACAGCTCATGCATTAAAGTTTCATGATTATGTAATCGAGCGCGGTGGAACTGTAACATTTGATGCAATTGCAGCACCTAAGGAAAGCTGGAAAAACATTATTGATATTTTTGCAGAAACCTTAAAACATGAAAATCATGTTACTGCATTAATTAATAATTTAATGAATGTTGCTTTATCTGAAAAAGATCATGCTGCTTCAAATTTCTTACAGTGGTTTGTTAACGAACAGGTAGAAGAAGAAGCTAATGTTACCGGTGTTTTGGAACAATTAAAAATGATTGAGGGAAAAGGCTCTGCATTGTTAATGCTTGATCGTGAGATGCAACAAAGAGTATTTGTTCCGTTAACTGCAACAAATTAATTTTTTTAATTAATCGTTATTGTGGTTCGTGTCTTCACGGACCACTTATTTTTTTATATGACACAAAAAACATTTGCAATAACCGGCGACTATATTGAACTTATAAAGCTGTTAAAAGCTGCAAGAATCTGCTTTAGTGGTGGTGAGGCAAAGCAAATGGTAGAGGAAGAAATGGTTCAATTAAATGGAAACATTGAATTAAGAAAACGCGCAAAAATAAGAGTTGGAGATGTTGTTACAGTTAATGAAAAAAATGTGACAATTACTGTTGAAGCTGCAGAATAAAAATTATTCTTTTCCTCTTAATCCAAGAAATACCCAATACCTAAATCTAATAAGCATATTCCCCTTTGCCGGACGGAAAGTAAATAAGTAAAACAAGAAAAGAATAAATGAGACTTTCCATTTTATAATTTCTTCAATAATCTTTTTTGTAAAACCTAGATTGGTGGTTAAAATTCTTATTCTTTCACTTTTTCCAACACCAACAGACTGCTTTCTAAGAAAAGGAGTTAAGGTTCTTTCGATTGGAACCATGTGGTAAATAACAGCTTTGGGTAAATAGTAAATTGCTTCGTTACCCGAATAAATACGTTGAAACATTTCTTTTTCTTCGCTACCTAACATTCCTGCACCAATTCTACCGAGTTCGGGATTAAAAACACCATATTTTTTAAATAGTTCGCTTTTGTAAACCATATTTGAACCACGCGGATATTGTTTTTTATTAAATAATCTTGGTTCATCCCAAGGATTAAAATACCCTAAAAGCGAACCTAAATAATTTGTATACCAGGCAGGTTTTTGTGTTTCGAAGTGAAGTAAAATTCTTCCACCAACAGCTTTAATGTGTTGATTTAATTCAAAATAATTCAGTACATCTTTAATATAATTTTCATCTGCAAAAGCATCATCATCTAAAAATGCAAGTAATTCTCCATTAGAAACTTCTATCCCTTTATTTCTTGCATGCGATAAACCTTGTTTACTTTCAGTAGCATAAACAAAAGGGATATCTGTATATTTTTTTTGATACGAGAGAGAAATTTCTTCAGTTTTATCTGTAGAATTATTGTTTATAATTACAATTTCGAAGTCACCTTTTTCCGTTCCTTTTTGATTAATTAATGCATCAAGAGCAAGTGGTAAATACTTTTCTCTGTTGTAAGTACAGATTATTGCAGATAATTTAACCATTTTTAAAAATAAAGAAATAATGATTGTGATGCAAATGTATCGTATTTTTAAAGATTAAGCTACTTTTGTAAACAGTACAAAATAAGTTTTAGTGGGGAAAAAAATTGTAATAGTTGGTCCGGCACACCCTTTTAGAGGTGGTATAGCTGCAAATAACGACCGTTTGGCTCGTGAGTTCATGGATTCGGGCAATGAAGTTGTTATTTTCACTTTTAGTTTACAATATCCGTCATTTCTTTTTCCCGGAAAAACTCAGTATTCTAATGAACCAAAGCCAGAAGGACTAGATATTCGCATTGAAGTAAATTCTATAAATCCTTTCTCGTGGATTAAAGTTGGGCGAAAAATTAAAAAAATGCGTCCCGATATTTTACTTATTCGTTTTTGGTTACCATTTATGGGACCGTGTTTTGGAAGCATAGCAAGAATAGCAAAGAAAAATAAATTCACAAAAGTTATTTCTGTCCTAGATAATTATTTACCTCACGAAAAACGGTTTGGCGATAAGTGGCTGGCAAAATATTTTATTAAACCCGTTGATGGTTGTGTGGTAATGTCACATGCAGTTGAAGGAGAACTTAGAACAGCAAGTAAAAATATTTTAGTTGATTATTGTCCGCATCCGCTTTTTGATCATTTTGGAGCAATAATTCCGAAAAATGAAGCACGTAAAACTTTAGGAATTGATGAAAATTCAAGGTGGATGTTGTTTTTTGGGTTGATACGCGATTATAAAGGTCTTGATCTTTTACTTTATTCAATGAAAGAAAATGGAGCAAATGCTAATGATTTAAAGCTTTTAGTTGCAGGCGAATTTTATTCAAATTCTGAATTTTACTACAATCTGGTTAAAGAACTCGGGTTGGAAGAAAGAGTAAAATTTTTCCCTGAATTTATTCCTGATAATCAGGTTGCAACATTTTTCTCTGCTGCCGATATTGTTGTTCAGCCTTATAAACATGCAACTCAAAGCGGTGTTACGCAAATTGCATATCATTTTAATAAACCAATGATAGTAACTAATGTGGGTGGATTAGCCGAGATGGTTCCTCACGAAAAAGTAGGATATGTTATTGATCCAAATCCTGCTATTATTGCAAATGCTATCGGTAAATTTTATTCTGATAACAAAGAACAATATTTTTCTGATGGTGCAGCAAAAGAAAAAACAAAATATTCCTGGAAACGTATGGCTGAAACTATATTTTTGGTCAATAGTAAAATAACAGGTAAGTCGGAAGAACAGTATAACTAACAAATTGCAATTTATTATGATTAATTATTCAGAACAAATAGCAAAAATTATTAATAATAATATTTCTGTAAAGCAAGCTTTGCTTAATGATAATAATCTATTATCTGCAATAGAGACTGCTACAAATAAAATAATTAGTTGTTATAAAGCTGGCGGAAAACTTTTACTTTGCGGAAATGGCGGTAGCGCTGCCGATGCACAACATATTGCAGCTGAATTTTCGGGCAGGTTTTATGTTGATCGCCCTTCTCTTGCTGCTGAAGCAATTCATGTAAACACATCGTATTTAACATCAGTCGCAAATGATTATTCTTTTGACGAAATTTATGCCCGATATATTTCTGGTGCAGGGAAATCGGGTGATGTTTTAATTGCAATTTCAACTTCTGGTAATTCCGAAAATATTATTAGAGCTATAACAACAGCCAAAATATCGGGAATGTATACTATTGCTTTAACCGGTGCTACTGGTGGTAAAATAAAAGATTTTTCTGACTTACTAATTAATGTTCCTTCAACTGATACTCCACGTATTCAGGAAACTCATATTCTTATTGGTCACATTATTTGTGAGATAGTTGAGAGGGAAATGTTTCCAAGATAATTTTATTTTACTAGGCTGTTCCGGATTTGCAATCCGGAATGTGATAATTTGGGATTTATAATCCCGACAAGCAAAAAACAAAAAAACCTCAGATTATTCTGAGGTTTTTAACATATTGCAAGTATAAATATTAAATCGAATCAATAATCTTATTTAAAGTCTTGCTAGGTCTTAAAGCATTATTTGCTTTTTTATCATCAGGTAAATAGTATCCACCAATGTCAGCAGGTTTTCCAACTGTTTCTGCAATTTCTTTTAAAATTATAGTTTCATTTTCTGCTAATTGTTTTGCTGCAACTGTGAATTTTGCTTTCAAATCTGCATTTTCATTTTGCTCTGCAAGAGCCTGTGCCCAATACATTGCTAAATAAAAATGACTGCCTCTGTTATCAAGCTCACCTGCTTTTTTAGAAGGTTCTTTTTGATTTTCTAGGTATTTTCCAACTGCGTTATCAAGTGCTTTTGCTAAATCTAAAGCAACTTTATTGTTGAAGTTATATCCTAAATGTTCTAATGAAACAGTTAATGCTAAAAATTCTCCCAAAGAATCCCATCTTAAATGGCTTTCTTCCAAAAATTGTTGAACGTGTTTTGGAGCCGAACCACCTGCACCGGTTTCGAATAATCCACCACCGCCTAATAAAGGAACAATAGATAACATTCTTGCGCTAGTGCCAAGTTCTAAAATTGGAAATAAATCGGTTAAATAATCTCTCAATACATTTCCGGTAACTGATATTGTGTCTTTTCCTGCTCTTGTTCTTTCAAGTGTGTATCTTATTGCATCATCGGGACACATGATTTTTATTTCGAGATTTGTTAAATCATGGTCTTTTAAATAAAGTTCAACTTTTTTAATAATCTGTGCATCGTGAGCACGGTTTTTATCTAACCAGAAAATAGCCGGAGTATTTGATTGCCTAGCTCTTGTTACAGCCAATTTTACCCAGTCATTAATTGGAATATCTTTTACTCTCGACATTCTCCAGATATCGCCTTTCTCAACTTTTTGTTCCATTAAAACTACACCATCTTCAGCAATTACTTTAACAGTACCGTTTTCTTTTATAATGAAAGTTGTTGGATGAGAACCATATTCCTCAGCTTTTTGAGCCATTAAACCAACATTAGAAACGCTACCCATAGTAGCCGGGTTATATTGTCCGTTTTTAATACAATCTTCAATTACAACCTGATATAAGGTAGAATAACAACGATCAGGAACTACACATTTTGTGTCCTGAAGTTTATTAGCTGTATTCCACATTTTGCCACCATCGCGGATAACAACAGGCATTGAAGCATCAATAATGATGTTGTTTGGCACATGTAAATTTGTAATTCCTTTATCAGAATCAACCATTGCTAATGCAGGTTGTTTGGTATATAAAGCCTGAATATCAGCTTCAATTTCTTTTTGTTTTTCTACAGGAAGTTTGTCTAATCTAGCATATAAATCAGCAATACCATTATTCTGGTTAAAACCAATTTCTTTTAATGCATCAGCATGTTTATCAAGAACTTCTTTGTAAAATACTTCAACTGCATATCCAAACATTACTGGATCGGAAACCTTCATCATGGTAGCTTTCAAATGTAAAGAAAGAAGAATTCCTTTTTCTTTTGCATCCTGTATTTGCTGAGCATAAAATTCTTTTAATGCTTTTGCCGACATGAAAGTACAATCAATTACTTCGTTTGTAGTAAATTTTAAACCATCTTTCAAAACAGAGGTTACTCCGTTTTCATTAGCAAATTCAATCTTAAAACTATTGTTATTTTGAGCTACAAAAGATTTTTCGTTGCCAAAAAAATCATTTGCTTTCATGAAAGACACATGTGATTTTGAATCAGCACTCCATGCTTTCATCATTCGATGAGGGTTTTTCTGAGAAAACTTTTTTACGGAAGCAGCAGAACGTCTGTCAGAATTTCCTTCACGTAAAACTGGATTTACAGCAGAGCCTAAAACTTTAGCAAATCTTTCTACAAGTTTATGTTCTTCTTCTGTTTTTGGTTCTTCGGGATAATTAGGAATATTATAACCTTTTGAATTTAATTCCTGAATAGCTGCTATTAATTGAGGAACTGAAGCGCTAATATTTGGCAATTTTATAATATTTGCTTCTTTTGTTAAGGTAAGATTTCCTAATTCGGTAAGGTAATCGTGAATCTTCTGATCTTCCTTTAAATTATCAGGAAAATTAGCAATAATTCTTCCAGCTAATGAAATGTCGCGTGTTTCAACTTCAACACCGGCTGCTTTGGTAAATGCATTAACAATTGGTAACAAAGAATACGAAGCTAACGCAGGTGCTTCATCAATTTTAGTCCAGATAATTACAGGTGATTTTTCTTCCATTTTTATATTTTGTTATTTTTTACGCTTTAGACATTTGTGCTTGTTTTGCAATTAAATTTAAAGCACTTCCTGCCTTAAACCAACCAATCTGCATTTCATTATATGTATGAGCTACTTCAAATTCTTCTTTTGTTCCGTCTGCATGATGTAAAACAACTAGTAGATTTTTTCCGGGAGCAAATTTGTGTAAGCCCATAATATCTATTTTATCATTTTCCTGAATTTTTTCGTAATCAGCTTTATCAATAAAAGTTAAAGCTAACATTCCTTGTTTTTTCAGATTAGTTTCATGAATACGGGCAAATGATTTTACCAAAACTGCTTTTACGTTTAAGTGACGTGGTTCCATTGCTGCATGCTCACGTGATGAACCTTCGCCATAATTTTCGTCGCCCACAACAACAGACCCAATACCCTGAGCTTTATATGCTCTTGCTACTTTTGGAACTTCGTTATACTCGCCGGTTAAAAGATTTTTTACAGAATTTGTTTTTTCTGTAAAGTTATTTACTGCTCCAATTAGCATATTGTTAGAAATGTTTTCCAAATGACCTCTATACGAAAGCCATGGACCAGCCATTGAAATATGATCGGTTGTGCATTTACCTTTTGCCTTAATTAATAAAGGTAATTCTTTGTAATTTTCACCATTCCATTCTGCAAATGGAGCTAACAATTGAAGTCTGTCAGATTTTTCATCAACTTTAATTACAACAGATGAACCATCTGCAGCTGGTGCCTGATAACAACTTTCAATAACTTCAAATCCTTTTGGAGGAAGTTCTAATCCCTGAGGTGCATCTAGTTTAACATCCTGTCCTGATTCGTTTTTAATTGTGTCTGTAATGGGATTAAAAGTTAAATCACCTGCAATTGCTAATGCTGTAACCAATTCTGGCGATGCTACAAAAGCATGAGTGTTTGGGTTTCCATCTGCTCGTTTGGAGAAATTACGGTTGAAAGAATGAACAATTGTATTTTTTTCTCCTTTATCTGCACCTTCTCTGTCCCACTGACCAATACATGGACCACAAGCATTTGCAAAAACTTTTCCGCCAATTTTATCGAAAATATCAATAAAACCATCGCGTTTAATCAAGTGATGAACCTGTTCAGAGCCAGGTGTTATTGTGAATTCAGCTTTTACTTTAATGTTTTTTTCACCCGCTTGTTTTGCAATTGAAGCAGAACGTGATATATCTTCGTATGATGAATTTGTGCATGAACCAATTAAACCAACTTCAACTTTTGTTGGCCAGCCATTTTTAGCAGCTTCTTCTTTCATTTTAGAAATTGGAGTAGCTCTGTCTGGAGTGAATGGTCCATTTAAATAAGGTTCTAATTCAGAAAGATTAATTTCTAATACCTGATCAAAATATTTTTCCGGGTTTGCATAAACTTCAGCATCGCCGGTTAAATCAGATTTAATAGTGTTTGCTAAATCAGCAACTTCATTTCTTCCTGTAGCACGTAAGAAACGTTCCATTGATTCATCATACCCAAATGTTGAGCATGTTGCGCCAATTTCTGCACCCATGTTACAAATTGTTGCTTTTCCAGTGCATGAAAGTGATTTTGCACCATCGCCAAAATATTCTACTATTGCACCTGTACCACCTTTAACTGTAAGTATTCCTGCAACTTTTAAGATAACGTCTTTTGCAGATGTCCAGCCATTTAGTTTACCTGTTAATTTAATACCTATTAATTTAGGAAATTTAAGTTCCCATGCCATACCAGCCATAACATCAACTGCGTCTGCACCGCCAACTCCAATTGCCAACATTCCTAATCCGCCTGCATTAACAGTATGAGAATCAGTTCCAATCATCATCCCACCCGGGAAAGCGTAATTTTCTAAAACCACCTGATGAATAATACCTGCACCTGGTTTCCAGAAATCTATACCATATTTATTACTGATAGAACTTAAAAAATCGTAAACTTCACGATTAGTAATGTTTGCATGAGCCAAATCAACGCCCGCTTCAACTTTTGCCTGAATCAAATGGTCGGCATGAACAGAAGAAGGAACAGCTGTTGTTGGTTTTCCTGCCATCATAAATTGCAGCAATGCCATTTGAGCAGTTGCATCCTGCATAGCAACGCGATCAGGATTGAAATTTACATAATCTTTACCTCTGGTAAAAGCATTTTTTGCTTCATTATCATAAAGGTGAGTGTAAAGAATTTTTTCTGCAAGTGTTAAAGGAGCATTTACGAGATTTCGTGCAGTTACAACTTTTTGGCTATAGTTGGCATACACTTTTCTAATCATGTCGATGTTAAAAATCATAATAAAAATTTGTTGTAATTATTTATATTATTGTTGATTATTAAAATTATTCCATTTTTTTAATGGTGTACAAAATTAACCAAAATGTGATAAAAAGACGACTTTAATCATGTTTTTTTTCATAATAAAATTTAATTATTCATTTTTTGAAAATATGACAATAAACATATTTTGTATTATTGGGTTTTTTAATACTTTTGAGATTGGTAAAATCATCTTAAAAAAATATAAAAAATGAACGTTCCAGCAAATTTAAAGTACACTAAAGATCACGAATGGATTCGTGTTGAAGGTAACAACGCTTTTGTAGGCGTAACAGACTTTGCTCAAGGTGAATTGGGCGATGTAGTTTTTGTTGAAATTGAAACAGTTGGCGAAACTCTTTCAAAAGGCGAAGCTTTTGGAACAATTGAAGCTGTTAAAACAGTTTCTGATTCTTATATGCCGGTTTCTGGAAAAGTAGTAGAAAAAAATGAAAAAATTGAAGCTACACCAGATGTTATTAATAAAGATCCATACGGCGATGGCTGGATGATTAAAATCGAATTATCAAATCTTGCTGAGCTTAACGATCTTCTTACTGCAGATCAATATCAGGCTCAAATAGGCTAAAAAATATTTTCTTATATTTAAAAAGCGTGCATAAATTTATGTGCGCTTTTTTATTTTAATTTTAACTCTCATCGTAAATACATAAATTCGCAAAAATACTTTTGAGATATTAAACGGGTATTTATTAAAGTCAATATTAATGTCTGTAATCTTCGGAATAATAAAAAAAGAAGGAGTTTTCTTAGAAAAACATGAGCTTGAACAGATGTATAGTTCTGTTAAGCACTTTCCGCAAGATAATTATTCACTTTGGACTGAAAATAATATAGGACTAGGCTGGGTTCAGCTTTATGACACTCCGGAATCTGTTTACGATAAACAACCTTTTTCTTTTGGAAATCAAAGATTCATAATGATTGGGAAAGCTCGTTTAGATAATAGAAAAGAGCTTTGTGACATTTTTAATATTACAGCTGAAGAAAGAATAGTTTTGCCAGATACAAAATTGCTTCAATTTGCATTTGAGAAATGGGGTGAAAAAAGTCCGGCTAAAATATTTGGTGATTGGACTTTTGCAATTTGGGATAAGTACGAGAAAAAACTCTTTATTGCGCGTGACCATCAGGGCGTTAGTGCAGTTTATTACTCAATAACAAATGATTCTATCGCGTTTTCAAGCAATAAATCTGTATTGCTTTCTATTTCCACAATTTCAAAAGAAATAAATAAAGTTCAACTCGCCCAGCTTCTTGTTGGTTGGAATGGTTATGCAGATGAAACTGTTTATAGGGATATTCTTAGATTACCTCCGGCTTGTTCTGCAATTTATCAGAATGGAAAATTATTAATTACTAAATATTGGCAGCTTGAAAATGTTGCAAATTTCAGATTAAAAAATGATGATGAATATTTAGAAGCATTTAATGAACTTTTTTTAAGTGCCATAAAGTCAAGAATCAGATCATATAGAGATGTTGGCTCAATGTTAAGTGGAGGGATTGATTCTTCATCTGTAACTGCAATAGCAGCAACTGAACTTGCAACAGAAAATAAAAAAATAACAAGCTATACTTCAGTCCCAAAATTTGATGTTACTGATAAGTTAAAAGATTTCCAATTCGGAGATGAGTCCTTGCTTGCAGAACAGGTCTCAAAAAGTTATCCTAACATTGTTCACAAATTAATAAATTCTGATAAAAAAAATCCTCTTCAAGGATTAGTGGAATCTATTAATATTCTTAATTCTCCTGTTAGAAACTCATCTAATTATTTTTGGCTTTTATCTATTACCGAGAAAGCAAAGCAAAATAATATTGGCACATTGTTAACTGGTCAGGGTGGAAATTTTACTATATCTTGGCCATTTAGAGGTTATTATTCTAGTTTTATTCAACCAGGTTTAAAGCCATATTTGAGAAAAAAAGCGCCTTATTTTTTAATAAAGTTAATTGCCGAATTTAAAAAAGGGAAAAAACCATATCTGAAAAAATCTTTTATTAATAATAAGTTTGAATCTGAAATAAATTTATTAGAAAAAATGAAAGATGCAGGGTTTGATCCGTATTTTTTAATGGGTTATTCATTGAAAAAAATGCGATTAAATACTTTAAACACCAATATGGCTCAGGGAGCTGGAAACACACAGGAAATAGGAGATTATTTCGGATTAAACATTTATGATCCGACAATGGATATTAAACTTCTTGAATATTGTTACGGAATTCCGGATAATCAATTTGTCCGTCCAGGCGATGACAGGTATTTAATTCGCAGGGCAATGCAAAATAAATTGCCGCAGGAATTATTATTCAATGATAAAAAGGGTGTACAATCATCAGACTTATTATTCAGGGTAAAAGAAAACATAGAAAATTATTTAAGAATAATAACTGAAATGAATAATTCAGAAATTTGTAAAGAATTAATAGATGTAAATAAATTAAAAAGAACTGCTTTAGAAATAGAAAATAATTTTGAAAAAATTGTTTTAAAAAAAGATTCTGGATTTTTACGTGCAATTAATGTTGGTTTATTTCTAATTAACAAAGAAAAATAAATTTTCCTTACAAATCTAAACCGATTTACCCTAATACTTAAATTGTTAATCATAGAAATAATAATTTTCGTCAACTTTTGACGAAAAACTATTAATACCTATAACCACTACCGTAAATTTGCGTATAAAACCAAGTAAAAATACCTGTTGGTTTTTAAGTAAAAATACCCGAATAATGTCAAACGCATGAATATCAGTCGCATGAAACTACTTTTACTATCACTTTTTACATTACTGACATTTTTAGCAAATTCTCAGGGATGGATGTGGGCAAAACATTTTAACGGCACAGGTCAAAATATGCCTACTAATTTGCTTCAGGACAATCAAGGAAATTATTTTGTTTATGGAAATTTTAGTGGAACTGTTAATCAGGATGCTTTGTCCCTAACTGCTATAGATGGACAAGATGTTTTTCTTGCAAAATATAATTCTTCAGGACAAATTCAATGGTTAAAACAATTAGGTGGATCTTTAACTCAAACTGCAGCATCATTTACATTGAGTAATGATAAGAATTATATTTATTTAGCTTTATTAAATAATGGTTCTTGTAATTTTGACGGGGTAAATGTAATTACTGCTGGAAATTTTGATATTTATATAGCGAAATATAATCTTAACGGTAATCTTATATGGGTAAAGGAAGCTGCTTATGGGGCAGAAAATCAGACAAATGGTCGTTTGATAGTAGACGAACAGGGAAATCTGATATTAGCTGGAGGTTATTTAGGAGATGTTACATTTTATGGAGAAACACTACCATTAATTTCATCTGATCCATTAGTTGCACAAAATTTTATTGCAAAATTTGATAGTTCTGGAATTCCTTTGTGGTCAAAAACTATTAATTGCAATAACTCTTTTACTACAATCAGGTCTATTTCATGTTCAAATAATAGTTATTATTTTTCTGGTCAGTATATTGGTAATTTAACAATGGATATAGGGTCAATAAATTCTAATTCTGCTTTTAGAGATGGGTTTATTTTTAAAACTAATATAAATGGAACAGGGCAATGGATTAGAAAACTTACATCGATAGATAATGATTTATATGTTTACAAACATGTTACCGATCAGTCCGGCAATCAATATTTAACTGGTTATTATTCTGGAAATAGAATTAAAATTGACTCAACTTCAACCGACACATCGAAAGTAAACAGGTTTAATGTGTTGAATGGCTTTTCCGATTTGTTTATTGCAAAATATAATTCATCCGGAATACTCCAATGGGCAAAATCTATAGGTACTTCAAGAAACGAAAAAACTACAAGTGTTTCATTTGCTAATAATAAAATAGCTATTACAGGGTCATATGAAGGTAAAATAGGTTTTGGAAATTTTAATCTATTAAACTATGGAGGAAGCGATATCTTTATAAGTGAAAGTGATGATGCTGGAAATTTTATTAATTCCCAAAGAGCTTATGGTAAATCAACTGATATTGGTCAGGTGATAGCATATAGCTCAACTGGAAGAAATTTTGTGACTATTGGTGATTTTATTTCAGATACTTTATATGTTGGATCAAACCAGTTTGTAAATTCTTTCTCTGGTAAGAGAGATGGTTATATTACACGATTTGGTTGTTTTGATAGCACACACTTTACTGTTACACCTGTTACTTGTATTGATGGGATGGGAATTCCATTAGTAAACGATGGGTCAGTAACGGCAACACCATCTGACGGAAATGCTCCTTATACTTACTTATGGTCAAACGGAGCGAGCACTCCAACGATTTCAAATTTGGGATTAGGAAATTTTACCTGTACAGTTACAGGAACCAATGGATGCACTTTGGTTAGTACTGCAACAGTTGGATATAAACCATTACTTCAAGCATCTATAACAAATATTGTAAATGTAAAATGTTCTGGATCAAGTACAGGAAGTGCAACAGTTACTGCTTCTCTTGGTAGCCCACCTTATATTTATCACTGGAATACAGGTGCAACAACATCCACAATAACAAATACACCAGCTGGAACCTATTCTGTTACCGTGACTGATCAATGTGGAAATGAAGTTTACAATTCTGCAATTATAACCCAACCAGCGTTATTAACTGCAACTACATCTCAAATAAATGTGAGTTGTAATGGAGGATCAAATGGCTCTGCCACTGTAGTTGCATCAGGTGGTATAAGTCCATATACATATTTATGGACTGGAGGTGGAACCTTAGCAACTAAAAGTGGATTAATAGTAGGTACCTATTCTTGTACAATTACAGATGCAAATTTATGTTCTATTTCAAAAACTTTTATAATAACCCAACCAACAGTATTAACAGCAACTACTTCTCAAGTAAATGTAACTTGTAACAACGGTTCAAATGGTTCAGCAACGGTTACTGCAAGTGGCGGAACAAGCCCTTATAACTATTTGTGGAATGATCCGGCACCAGCACAAACAACAGCAACATGCACAGCGTTAACTGTTGGAACCTGGAGTGTAACCGTCACAGATGCCAATACCTGTTCAATTATTAAGTCAGTTACAATTACCCAACCTTCAGTTGTTACAGCTTCAATAAGTTCACAAACTAATGTAGGTTGTTTTGGAGGCTCAAACGGAACTGCTACAGCAACTGCAACTGGTGGATCGGGAACTATAACATATGTTTGGAATGATCCTGCTCCAGTGCAAACAACAGCAACTTGTACTGGTCTTACAGCAGGTGTTTGGAATGTAACTGTTACTCGAACAGGTGGATGTGGAGTAACCTCTGTTACTATTACACAACCAGTTGCATTAACTTCAAGTATTTCTTCAACAAATGTAAAATGTAGAAATCAATCAAATGGAACCGCAACAGTTACAGCTTCAGGTGGAACACCAAGCTATTCATATAATTGGTCACCAAATGGATTTACCGGAGATGGAACTATCACTTATTCTGGTTTAAGCGCTGGTAATTATAGGGTAACTGTAACGGATTTAAATAGCTGCACTTCTGTTTCAACTGTTACAATTACTCAGCCAGCTACCTTAAGTGTTCCTACCCCAACAAAAACTTGTTCTAATGCTTCACCAAATTGTACAGGTACTATAACAGCTAACCCAACTGGTGGAACTTTACCTTATTCTTATCTTTGGTCAGCAACAACTGGAAGTCAAACAACAAAGACCGCAATAAATGTTTGTGTTGGAAGTAATTATAGGGTTACTGTTACAGATGCAAATGGATGTACACGAAGAAGTACAAGGGTGACTATTTCTTTATGCGTTTTAAAATCGGCTGAAAATGAGGAAAATGGTTTGATCGATAATGCAAACTCTATTTCACTTTATCCAAACCCAACAACAGACAAACTAAATATACTTGTTGATAATCAGGATAGTGACAAAGAAGGTGCAATAATAGAAATTGAAATATACAATTTGTTAGGAAAGCTGATTTCAAAAGAAAGCAAAGAAATAATTTATGGTGTTGCAATAACAAAAGATGTTTCAACTCTTTCAACAGGATTATATCTGGTAAAAATTATTGATGGAGATGAACAAATTACAGAAAGAATTCTAATTCAAAAATAAATTAGTTATTTCAATTTTGTTGTTTGCACAATCTAAGTAAATAGAAGAAGAAGGATAAACGCTATCATTTTAATTTAAAGATAATGAGAATGTTAGTGTTTTTTTTTAAGGCTCATGTGAGCCTTTTCTGTTTTTTTACAGTCTATTATCAAAAAAGATTTATTTGACCAATAAATTTATTTTTATAATTTTGTCCAAATTACTAATGTATAAAATAATGGAAACAAAAAATAAAATGGAAGAAGAGGTAGATTTTAAAACTCCATGGGTAACTCCTGAAGTTATTGAAATAGGACTCTTAAAAACAAAAGACACAACAGGTGGTGGCTCCGATGGAATCTCTTATGGAGGAACAACTTAATAAGCATTAAATTTTAAAGAAATTGTTATGAGAAAAATATTAGTTTATTTTTTAGGATTATTTTTTTGCACTTTAAATACTATTGGGCAAAATACTGACTTGTTGTGGGTAAGTCAATTTACAGGAACTGGCCAAAGCATTCCTTCAAAAGTTACCACTGATGTTTCGGGAAATATTTATGTTTTTGGATCTTTTGCCAACACTGTTAGTCAGGGAGCGTTTTCTTTAACTTCAGTTGGTGGGAATGATGCTTTTATTGCTAAATATAACAAAAACGGACAAATTTTGTGGCTAAAACAAATAAGTGGTGCCTCAACTGAAACTGCTTCTGATATTGCAATAAGCTCAGATGGAGCTTTTGTATTTATTTCTGTTTTAAGTAATACCAATCCTTGTGTAGTAAGTGGTACTTCGGTTGCAACAACAGGATTGTTTGATATTATTTTAGCAAAATTTGCTGTAGACGGAACTTTAATCTGGGCTTATAATTCTGTTTATGGAGCACAAAATCAGAATAATGGTGCTATGGCTTTAGATAATTCTGATAATATAATTTTAAGTGGTGGATTTTTAGTTGATGCTACTTTTTATGGTGGGGTTACAACTCTTATTTCACCGGCACCTGCTGTAAATCAAAAATTTATTTCAAAATTTGATAGTAATGGTAACCTTACATGGGCTAAAATGCTTGTTGATGACAATAGTAATACAGGAATTCGCTCAGTTTCTACAGATGCATTTGGTTATTACTTCTGTGGTCAATATGTAGGAACCCTGACTTTAGATGTTGGTGTTTTAAGTAATGCTGGGAATAGAGATATGTTTATTTATAAAACAGATTTAACCGGAACAGGCCAATGGGTTAGGAAAATAGTTGGAACAGGAGATGATTATTTAACAAGACACAAAGGTGATGCTTTAGGGTTTCAATTTTTAACAGGATATTATGGAAGTCCAACATTAACAGCTGATTCAACTGCTGTTTTGACCTCTGTTCAAACATTCCCTAACGCTGGGAGTAATGATATTTTTTATGCTTGTTACGCATCTGATGGAACATTACAATTTTCAAAGAGATTTGGTTCACTTGGGGATGATCAGGGAAATGCTGTTTTTGCCACATCAGATCATGTAATTCTTGGAGGTCAATATACAGGAGCAATTAATTTCGACGCATTCCCTTTAACAAACTCTGGCACAGATGCATATATGGTTGAGACTGACAGAAACGGAACAGTATTGTCAGCAAAAAGAGGTTTTGGAACAAGTACCGATTTTGTTAAAAGTGCTAATATAGAGGCAAGTAATACTAATATTTTTGTTGGTGAGTTTGTTTCTACAAATTTAGACATTGATGGTAAAGTCATAGTTAATGCATCTGTGGGAACCAGAGATATTTTTATTGCAAAATTTGGATTAATAACTTTAAATTATGCTGTAACAAATGTTTTATGTAATGGAGCATCAACCGGAGCAATTGATCTTACCGTAACCGGAACAGGAACTTCTCCATATACATTTGCATGGACAGGTCCTGCGGCATTTTCTTCTACTTCTGAAGACTTGGTTGGGCTTGCTGCAGGTGTATATAATGTTACAGTAACAGATGCCAACGGAGCAACAAAAACAGGAACAACTACTGTAACAGAGCCATCGGCGATTGCATTAGTTTTTGCAGTAACAGATACAAAATGTCCCTCTTCTACTGATGGAGCAATTGATTTAACTGTTGTAGGCGGAACCTCACCTTTTACTTATTTATGGACAGGTGGATTAACAACTGAAGACCTTTCTGCACTTGCTGCAGGAATATATGATGTTACTGTAACTGATGCAAATTTATGTGTTAAAACAGGAACTGCAACTATTGCAAACCCGGCAACAATGATCTTAACAGAAGTTACAACTCCTCCAACATGTGTTCCTGGCGGAGATGGTGCCATTGATCTAACGGTTATTAATGGAGCGGTTCCATATACATATGCTTGGTCAAACTTGGCATTAACACAAGATATTTCAACTTTGGTATCAGGGACATTTTCAGTAACTGTAACTGATGCAAATTTGTGTACTGTTACTGATAGTTACGATGTTGTAAACTCTAGTGCTCCTCAGGTAATTTCTTCAAAAACTGATTTGACTTGTGTTCCCGGAAATGACGGAGCAATTGATGTATTAGTAAGCGGAGGAACAATTCCTTACACTTATGTTTGGAGTGACGGACCAATTACAACTCAGGATAGAACAAATTTACCAGCAGGTAATTATATTGTTACTGTTACAGATGCTGCAAGCTGTTCTGCAACTACTGCTGCTATTGTACTTACAGTACCAACTTCACCAACTATTTCGTTTATTAATACTAACCCAACCTGTGCTCCGGGCAATGACGGCGCCATTGATTTAATTGTTTATTCTGGAAATCCACCATATACATATAACTGGACAGGTGCTATAACAACACAGGACCTTACTTCTTTATCTGAAGGGACTTACGATGTTACAGTAACTGACTCTAAAGGATGCTTTGTTACAGGTAGTTCTACAATTACGAGACAATTTCCTGCTGCAACTATTACCGCATCTGGCGCAACTACTATTTGTAGTGGAAGTTCTGTTCAGTTAAATGCAAATACAGGAACGGGACTTTCCTATCAATGGCAATTAGGAGGTGTTGATATTGCTGGCGCAATTGCAGGAAGTTATACTGCATCAATTGCAGGAAGCTATACTCTTGTTGTTACTGGTGAAAATGGCTGTGTAACAACTTCTGCAGCAACAATTGTAACTGTGAATCCTTTACCAACAGCAATAATAACACCTGCTGGACCTACCACTTTCTGTACAGGCGGAACAGTTCAGTTAGATGCAACTGCTGGTGTGGGCTACACATATCAATGGCAGTTAAATGGTGTTGATATAGTAGGTGAAACAGCAGTTTCTTATATTGCAAATGCTAGTGGTAATTATACAGTTGTTGTAACTAATGCAGGTTGTAGCGCTACATCTTCAACAACAACTGTAACAGTTATGGCAGCACCTTTAGCAGTTATAACTGCTTCTGGCGCAACTACATTTTGTCAGGGAACTTCAGTTACTTTGATGGCAACTGTTGGCGGTGGAAATGTTTATCAGTGGCAGGAATCAGGAACAGACATCCCAGGTGCTGTAAGTTCTGCATATAGTACTTTGGTAAGTGGGAATTATACCGTTGTTGTAACAAACATCAATGGTTGTGCAACTACTTCACTTCCTACAGTTGTAACTGTTAATTCATATCCTACTTTAACATTTGCAGTAACTAATGAATCTTGTGCAGGTACAAATGGAGCAGTTGATTTAACTGTATCAAATGGAACTTTACCATATACATTTTTATGGGACGATTTAGCAGCAAGTACAACTGAAGATTTAATAAATCTTGTTTCGGGAACTTATAATGTTACAGTTACTGCTGCAGGATGTTCTACAACTGGGTCTGCAACTGTATCATTAATTCCTGCATTAACTGCAAGTTTAGATAATCATGAATTAATTATTTTCTGTTCGTCAAATAATAATGGAGAAGCCACTTTAAATATTCAAAATGGAGTTGCTCCATTTACATATACATGGGCAGGTTCAGCAAGCACCACCGCATTTGCAAATGATTTGAGTGTTGGTAAGAGCTATGTTACAGTAACTGATTTCTGTGGAACAAGCATTGTTGATTCAATTACAATAACAAGTTTACCTTCAATGGAAATTTCCGTTGCATCATTAACTCCGGCAAACTGTGTTGCATCTAATGATGGTTCTGCTGTTGTAACAGCGGTTAGTGGAATTGCTCCTTATACATACAATTGGTCTGGTTCAGCAAGTGTTATAGATACTGCAAACGATTTGTCGGCTGGATGGCATTATGTAACTGTTACCGACTACTGTGGATCTTTAATAGATTCTGTTGAAATCACAAGCATACCAGCTTTAACACTTACTACAAATTTAATTTCTCCGGTTTCATGTATAGGTGGAAGTAATGGAAATGCAAATGTTGTAGCTGCAAATGGAGTTTCACCATTTACATATAATTGGTCATCATTAGAATTAAATGATACAGCAATTGCTTTAATTGAAGGATGGAATTATGTTACCGTTACAGATTTCTGTGGTTCAATAGTTGATTCAGTATTAATGACTGTTTCTGCACCTTTAAGTATTGCCATTACCTCTTCTTCACCGACTTCATGTGCCGGTGGAAATAATGGAGGCGCTACAGTAACTGTTACTAATGGAGCATCGCCAATAACTTATCAATGGTCTTCCAATAATTTATTTAGCGATACATTAAATACAAATGGTTTTGCGAATAATTTATTAAATGCCTGGAATTATATTAGAGTAACAGATGCATGTACTTCATTAATAGACTCTGTTCAAATATCTTCTTTACCTCCGGTAACCGCAAATATTACTTTTAGTGTTCTTGCTTCTTGTCCAACAACTGCAGATGGAAAAGCAACTGTTACTGCATCTGCAGGAACTGGAGTTTATACTTATGCATGGGGAGCACCTTCAACAAGTACAAGCTTTGTAGCAATGGATTTATTGCCTGGATGGAACTATGTTACAGTTTCTGATGGTTGCGGTATTGCTGTTGATTCAGTTAATATTTCAAATCAACCGGCATTGTCAATTCAGATGTCTTCTTTAAGTCTTATTACTTGCCAAGGTTTAACAAATGGTTCGGCAATAGTAACAACAACTGATGGTGGTGCACCATTTACTTTCCTATGGTCAACAACAGAAGTAAACGATACAGCATTAGCTTTAGTTGAAGGCTGGAATTATGTTACAGTTACTGATGTATGTGGATCATTAGTTGATTCAATAAATGTATTAGTTACTCCGGTTGTTACCGCGACTTATGAAAAACCAGATGGAATTTTATGTTTTGGACAGGCAACTGCAACTATTGAGGTAACACCATTAAATGGTATATCTCCTTATACTTATACTTGGGGCGACACAACTTTAACAACATACAACAGGGATTCATTATCTGCAGGTAAATATTACTTTACAGTAACAGATGGGTGTAATTCAACATTTGTAGATTCTGTTACGGTAAATCAACCTGGTGCATTATCTCTTTCGATGATAACAACAAATGTTTCGTTTACAGGTTTATCAGATGGTGCAATTGACTTATTAATGTCTGGTGGAACACAGCCTTATTATTTTGATTGGTCAAACGGTATAACACTTGAGGATCAAAAAGACATTCCGGCTGATGTGTATTATATTACAGTTACCGATAACAATGGATGTGTAATTTCAGATAGTTCTAATATAATTACAGATTCATGGCATATTGAAGTATACAAAGCCTTTACACCTAATGGCGATGGTAAAAATGACGTATGGAATATTAAATATATTTCTGCTTATCCTGAATGTAGTGTAATAATATTTGATGAGTGGGGAATAAAGGTGTTTGAATCTACCGGTTATACTGAGGCTTGGGATGGTACAAACAAAAAAGGTCATAAACTTCCTGCTGCTACATACTATTATATTATCGATTTAAAAGATGGATCGAAAGTATACACAGGATCAGTTGCTTTAATTAAATAATTTAGAAAAGATAATATCAATAATATGAAAAGGATATTTTTCTCAATCGCAGTAATGGTTTTATTTCAGGGTGCATTTGCTCAGCAACTCACTTCTGTAAGCCAGTACATGGAAAACAAATATGTGTTTAATCCTGCAGTTGTCGGTACTTTACCTTACAGCCCGCTAGCATTATCATATAAACGTATGTGGACAGGAGTTGACGATGCTCCAACAATGCAAATGATTAGTTCGCATTTTCAGGCTGCTGATAATATGGGTCTTGGAGGTAAGATTTTTAATTATTCAACAGGTGCATTATCGAAAATGGGAATAGAAGCAACATATGCATATCAACTTCCAGTTGGTACTTCAGGTGCAAAATTATCACTTGGGCTATCAGCTCAATTGTATCAGTTTTATTTAAATAAAAGTAAATTAACACTTGAACAACAAGATGATGATGTTATGTTGTTTGGTTCAGAGAAACTGATTTCTCCCGATGCAGCTTTTGGTGCATATTATTATACAGACAAGTATTTTGCAGGACTGTCTGTTTATCAGTTATTTAATCGCAAAGTTGATATGATGACGGATAACATTATAGAAAACAGACAGGTTAGACATTATTTCTTAAGTGGTGGTTATAATTTTGATATCAATTCTAATTTTTCTATTGAACCATCAATACTCGCAAAAGTTATTGAAGCAGGAATAGCACAGGTTGATATTAATGCAAAAGTTACTTACAAGCAAATGGTGTGGATGGGATTATCATATAGAACCCAGGATGCTATAGCTGTAAATTTAGGTATTCGTAAAGACCGTTTTATATTTGGATACTCTTATGATTACTCATTGACAGACATTAGAAAATATAATGTTGGGTCTCACGAATTATTCTTTATTGTTAAGTTTAACAGATCAAAACCTAAATTGTAGAAGAGATAGCAACGCTGATTAAACGGATTTAGCGGATTAATGCGGAGATATATTAACGTCATGGCGGGGCTTAGGCTCGCCATCTCTTTTTTAATTATTGTGGTTTCTGTCACAAGTTAGAAACTTGCGCAAACTGTTTAAGTATAGACGTTATAAATAATTTAAAATAAGAAACCTCACAATTTTTAATTATGAGGTTTTTTATTTGCAGAAACTGTTGGTTTTAATTAAAACAATTGCAAATTGTTAAAATTTTCCAAACTTAAGAGTAACTCTACCAGACAAACCGTTTAAAGCAGATGGTGAGAAATTTTCAAAACGAACGTCAGAAGTATATCTATAACTTACTCCAGCTGCAATTCTGAAACATTTAAGCATATTTAATTCTAAAGCTACTCCGGGTTCAACAAAAACAAATGCATCTTCGCTCGTAGTGTATGTTTCCCATGGATCTGCACCTGTATAATATGATTGATTTAACTGTGCGTCGCCGGCACCAATTGTTACAGGAAATGTAATATGAATGGGTAGTTTTGAACCAATCACAGGCTCAAAAAACAAACCACCATAACCTCCGGTTAGATAGTAATCATGTCCATTTTCAATAGAGTTATAACTAACATTATTTGCAAATCCACTTCCTGCAAATCCAATAACAAATGAATGATTTATTATCCAACCTAGTCTTGCCCCTCCAATTACTGCGTCATTTCCGTTTACCTGTGAGTATCCAAGCGATAAGCCAAAATACCCGCCATGTGAAATATTTTTTCCTAGAAGTGTTTTAATTTCATATCCTTCTTTTTGTTCCTGAGAAAATAATGAAGAAGAAATAAAAAGTGCTAAAAGTAAAAAAGTTAAATTTTTCATATAAGTTGTTATTAAATTTATTTTTATTGATGAATTACTTTTCCTGAACCAGATATCTGTGTGTTTACAATAGGATTGCCAATATAAAATATTTTACCACTGCCTGTAATCTCTGCGTTTAAATAGTCAATAACCTGTAACTTCATAGAGCCTGACCCCGAAATACTTGCAAAGCACGTATCTTGAATAATGTTATACCCGCTAATTTCGCCTGAGCCTGAAATATTGCACTCTCCTGATGAAGTATGCCCTGAAAGATAAAGATCGCCAGAGCCTGTGATGGTTGCTTTTAATAGTCGGGTATATGATTCTGTGGTTATGTTTCCAGAACCTTGTAGAACAATTGTTAAGTCTTGTGTGTTTATGCTATCAGCAGTTATTGAACCTGACCCGGATAAAATAACATTAGTCAAATCTGGTGAGCTTACATAAACCTTAATCGGAAAATGTGTTTCAAGTCTTCTGAAATGATCATTTTTTATAACTAAACTATTTCCGTGAATTTCTGTTTCAATATAAGGTATAATATTTTCTTCAGCCTTAATGGTAACTCTATTTATAGAATCGTTGGAATAATATACATCAAAACTTCCTTCAGAAACAATTTCAGAAAAATTAGAAAGTGGTCGATCAATGCTAACAACATGGTAGTTCCCTTCAATTTTTGGACGAATACAAGATATTGTTGCTATGGAAAGACACACAAAAGCGAAAAAATAAAAAATGTTTTTCATATAAATTGAGTTTAATTTTCAAAAATAAAAGACAAGAAAAATAATCTAGGGTTGCAAAAAATAGAAAAGATTTTAAAATAAAAACGCTATCTCTATATTGCCATGCATCTCCGCCGCGGCGGCAATGTCATTGACTTATGCTAAAACTCCCTGTAGTTCTCGATTAAACTCGAACTAATAGTGAGAAAAGTATTACTTTACTCCACAAGATAAAATGCCAGAACTAAAATTAAGTTTTATTTCAGATGCATCTGCTTTTTGCTCACCTATAAATCCAGTCATTTTAAATTGCTGCAATTTTTCATCTAACAATACTTTTGTAAAGGAATCGAAAGCAGAGGGCAATACCAGTGTCGCTTTTCTATATGTTGACTCGAATTTACAGCAATATGTGTTATCGTAATTAAGATATAAATCGGTACTTACAGAAGTAATAAATATGCTTTTAGTTGAATTATTTATCATATTAAAATAAGCACTACCATATTTTAAGTTAAGCATTGTGTTCTTAGTTGCTTTGTTTACCTTAATTAACGAAAAACTTGCTTCACCTTTTAAAACCATAACACTATCTACATATATTTTGTCATGACGAGAATTAATTTCAAGATTACTTACAAACGGTAAGGTTAAGGTTGTCGATCTGCTATATAAATCAAGGTTTTGAGCAGATGTGATTTCACCTTCAACATATGATAATTCAAGTTTTCCTGCGGTAATATTTTTGATACTTACATTACCAAACTCCACTTTAATATTTGATTTTCCGGTTAAATTATGTGCCTGAAAGTCACCATTAGATAAATTTATGTTAATGCCAGAACTATGGTTAGTCGTATATATATTTCCAAATTTATTGTCAATTTTTAATTCAACATTTTCCGGAATAGTTACAGTCCAGTTTATTTCAATATTAGCGGCTCCGTTTATTGCAGTATTGGCAATGTCAGAGATATTTGACCATACGCTTCCTTTATATTCATTGAAATTTGTTTTTGCAATAACATAGAACAAAGAAGCATCAAATTGCACATCAACGTTGTTAAAAATTTTTGTTGCTTTAATAGTATCTTTATCAGAAGCTTTAATTTCTACAGAAAACACAACAGAATCAGAAGTTGATTTAACAATGTGTATATTTCCATATTTATTGCTAATCTGAACACTTGTTTCGGGAGTAATCTTAAAAGATTTTTTTATGCTTTTATGAAATTCTACCTGCTGTGCCTGACTTATAATAGCTATACAAAATGTACAAGCTAAAAATAATAATTTATTACATGTCATATTTAGTTTCATTTTTGTCGTTTTTTTCTGTTACTTCAATACTAACCTGTCGTTTAATAAACTCTAACATTTCCATTTTCAGTTTATAATTCTCAATCATTGCTTCAATAACCTGTTCATTGTTAATATTTTCTTTCAAATCGTTTTTTAGTTCTTTGTATGCTTTGTCAAGTTTGCCAAATTCGTCATTAATCTCTTTTTTAACCTCAGGATTATTTGCAGTTAGAATGAAAAGATCATTTTTTTCTTTATTTATTTTTGAAGTGTAATAAATGCTTAGTTCATTAAGCTCAGAATAGTATCCGTTTTCATTCTTTTGATTATTTGTTTGCTTAATTTGTGAATTATTTGCAATTTGTTTTTCCTCTTTTGAAATTACATTTACATCATTTTTGTTTGGTTTGCTGTGGTTAATTGTTTTTAAAACATCAGGATTTTTTGCTTGCTTAGCAATAAAGCTTACATTTTTAATTTGTTTTGTAGTATTTGCATAATATACCTTGTTATCATTTACATAATCGTGAAAATAATATGAAGCAACGAAAATTGCTATAGCAGCAGCAATCTGCCAAGAAATCTTAATAAAAAGATTCGGCTTTTTGGGCTTAATACTTTTATCTATTTGTTCCCAAATTTGCATTGATGGTTCAAGCTCATCAAATGCCTGTTTGTTTTCAGAAACAAATCTTTCCAGCTTATCTTGTTTCATATAACTGTGGTTTTAAAAGTTCTTTTACTTTTTGTTTGGCTCTCATATATTGAGTTTTGGAGGTAGATTCGCTTATGTTTAAAATCTGACTTATCTCTTCGTGGTCATACCCTTCAAGTAAATAAAGTGAAAAAATAATTCGGCTTCCATTTGGTAATTGTTCCATTGCGTTTTTTACATTGTCCACCGATAATGGAATGTTTTCTTCTTCATCATTTACGCCCTTATCAAAAACTGAAATATCTTCAACAAAATTTAAATTAGTTTTTTTGCGGTTAATTTCATTAATGCATTTATTAACTGTAATACGCTTTATCCAGGCTCCAATAGTTGAGTCGAATCTAAATGTGTGTATACGGGTAAAAATATCTGTAAATACTTCCTGAAGCATGTCCTCGGCATCGCTTTTATTATTTAACATTCTGTAGGAAATATTGAACATAGCTTTTGAATAAAGTTTATATAACTCAAACTGTGCTTTCCGCTCTCCACGGATACACCTTTCTACTAATTTTTTATGAATATCTTCCTGCACTATTCCTTTTCAGGATTTAATTTCAAAACTAAAGACAAGAAAAAAATATCTGGGTTGCAATTTTGTTGCAATATTTTATTTTTTTGATTTAATAATATTAATTATTTTAAATGCATCATCTGCCGAAACTCCTTTAGATGCTAAAAAGCGCAATAGTTTCTGATCTCGTAAAAAATCATTTTCGGCTTTAATAAATTTTAATTTATGCAATGCGATTTCTGTAAGTTTTTTGAGATAAGCTTCTTTATCTAATCCCGAAATTGCTTCAGAAATTAGTTCTGCCGGAATATTTTTAAGATATAATGCATTTTTAATTTTAGCCAGACCCCACTTTTGGTATTCTAATTTGTCATGTATAAATGCCTTAACAAAACGTTCTTCGTTTATGAAGTTTTCCTCAATAAGCTTAGCAATAATTTTTTTAATAGAGGTTTCGTCAACCTCTGCTTTTTGCAAACGTAGTTTAACTTCACTGCAACACATTTCGCGGCGGCTGCACCAAAACATTGCCCGGTTAATATAGAATTCGTAGTTTGTCAAATTATAATTTTGCTTTTGCAATTCTTGCTTTTTCGTTTATGTCATTAATAATAGTTATATTGTTAAATCCGGTGTTTTTAAATAACTCAGACACTTCATTTGCAAACTTTTCATGTATCTCAACATATAAAGTTCCATTTATTTCCAAATGGACTTTCGAAAATTCTGCAATATGTTTGTAAAATATCAATGGATCATCGTCAGGTGAGAAAAGTGCTAAATGTGGTTCAAAATCCTTAACATTATTGTGCATTATTTCTACGTCTTTATTGGGAATATAAGGAGGATTACTGACTATCACATTAAATTTATATTCAGAATTAAATGAGTTTGAATTACAAATATCATCTTGCAGTAAGGTTATTTCTGCATTATTTATTTTAGCATTTTCTGTTGCAATTTTCAGAGCACCTTTTGAAATATCTATTGCATAAATATCCCAGTTTTTTCTGTTCTTTTTTAAAGAAACCGGAATACAACCACTCCCTGTTCCAATGTCGAGTAATTTTATTTTCTCAATTTTATGTTCTGTTAAAATTAATTGCACAAGTTCTTCAGTTTCCTGTCGTGGAATAAGTACATTATTATCAACCTTGAACTTTAAGCCGAAAAAATCTGCTTCACCTAAAACATATTGTATGGGTTCTGAATTTAATAATCTTATTTCTATTGCTTTCCATATTTCTTTTTTTGTTTCCGGAAAAGGTTGCGAACGATTTTCTGAGTATCTGAATTTTGAGTAATTTAGCACATGTTCAACTGTCATAAAAGCAATATTTTCAGATTCGCAATCCGAATAAATTGTTTTTAACTTGTTTACCAGTTGATTAAAGTATGAATTTATTGTTTCAGACATAGAGTCAAAGATAAAAAATTAAGCATGAACATCGACCAAAAATTTATGCAACGTTGCATTGAACTTGCAGAAATGGGTTTAGGGAATACTGCTCCAAATCCATTGGTTGGTTGTGTAATTGTTCATGAACATAAAATTATTGGTGAAGGTTTTCATCAGCAATTTGGTGGACCGCATGCAGAGGTAAATGCAATTAATTCAGTTAAAAACAAAGAATTACTTAAAAACTCTACACTTTACGTTACGCTTGAGCCGTGCTCACATTATGGAAAAACTCCGCCATGTGCCGATTTAATTGTAAAAATGGGAATTCCGCGAGTGGTAATTTCTGCAGAAGATCCTTTTCCAAAAGTAGCAGGTAAAGGAATTGAAATTTTAAAAAATGCAGGAATAAATGTTCAAACAGGAGTTTTAAAAGAAGAATATGAATTTGTGAATCGAAGATTTTTCACTTTTTTAAAAAAACAACGGCCATATATTATTTTAAAGTGGGCACAAACTAAAGATGGATTTATTGATGTTGAAAGAACTGATGAGAAGCCGAAAATAACATGGATTACAAATGATACCTGTAGAACATTAGTTCACAAATGGCGGTCGGAAGAGCAGGCAATATTAATTGGAACTAATACTGCAATTAATGATAACCCCGAATTAACAGTAAGGTCGTGGACAGGTAAAAATCCATTGCGAATTGTTATTGATCAGAATAATATTCTTTCAAAAAATCTTAAGGTTTTTAACAATAAAGCTCAAACGCTAATTATTACTGAAAATATTCAGACAAATAAATCTGAAAAAAACATTGAAAATGTAAGAATGTCTTTTAACGAAAATCTTGTCGAAAGCATTTTAAACGAGCTCTATAAAAGAAATATACAGTCGGTAATTATCGAAGGAGGAGCGCAGACTTTAAACACTTTTATTTGTAAAAATATTTGGGATGAAGCCAGAGTTTTTACTGGTGATATAACATTTGGCAAGGGATTATCTGCACCAATTCTTAACAAAGAGCCTATTTCTACAGAAATGATACTGGAAAGTAAGCTGCAGGTATATAAAAATATATAATAACTGTATTAGTAAAAAATAATGGTTGACAGAGATTTATTTCTATCAACCATTAAAACATAATAATTAAATAGTGTTAAAAAGAACGAATAGCGCGAAATCGTGTTGCATTCGACTTAGTACGGTTAGTTTGCCCGCCAGTGTTAAAATCCACAACTTTTGCATCTGTAGCTGAAGTTTCTGTAGAACTCCAATAGAAGTTGAATGATCCAACATAAAAACCTCCAATTAGATTTTGATTTAGATAAAGTTTATTTAATTCATCACTACTTGGCAAATACCAATCACTATAACTTCCTATTGTTAAGTTAGCACAAACTTCGGCAGCAATTCCAGCTGTTGGGCAACCGGTCACGATATCAATAGTGTTTTGATTTCCTGTTCCTAAAATTATTCCTCCTGCTCCGGTTATATCTGTTCCAAAACAACCCCATTCTGTAGCAGATTCATCGCTTATTGCAGCAATAATACCGTGACGAATGTTAACATCGTAACCAGGATCGCCAGGTTGTAAAAAATATGCAATTATTCCACCTTGATAACTATCACCAATATTCAAATCTTTAATGTTACCATCAGACCATGTTGGAATTCCATTTTTATATTTTAATATTTGTCCGTTTAAACCAGAAGTAATATATACCCATGCAGTTCCATTCCAATAAAGCATTTGGCCCGGTGCAGTTCCAACTGGTGTGTTAATTAAGTCGTTATAATCGCCACTTGTTGCAACTTGTGAAAATGTTGGAGTTCCGCCAATGTTATTCCATTCGATAAAGCTTGAATTAATAGCATTCGCAACCATTTCAAATTTATTGCGAGGCGTCATTGCCGGATCAGCATTAATTGAAAATTCATAAAAAACCTGATTGTTAATTAAAGATGCTTCAATATTTGATCCACTTGAGGTTAAATCTATATTGAAAACTCCATTAATAACCGGAACAGAATAAGTATGCTGCCATATGGGAGTTCCGCCTATCTGTGTAAGATATACTCTGGTTGTAAAACTAAATATCCCATTTAAAGGTTGATAATTATTATCGTATAACTTTCCTCTATATATTAATGATGGAGAAATTGGTTGAATTCTGTAATTTGTTGAAATTAATTCGCCCAAGCCAACACCTTGTTTCTCAATTATGGTGCCCGAAATATTTTCAGCAGTTTTAGCATGTAATGCATATGGAACACTCATTATCTGGGTAGTTCCAGTAATCGAGTATGTTGTTCCACCCAAAGGATCGGTTTCTGTTTTTATAAAATATGGACCGTAAGCCCAGCTAATAGTATCGAACCCGAAACCAGTGCCTATTTCAATACTTACTAATCCATTTGCATTAGTAGTTGGGGTTTGTGTTTCACTGTAAATAGGTGTTGTTCCTTGCAAAATACTTATTTGCATGCCTACTTGTGTGTTTGTTACTAGAGTGTTACTGCTATTTCTGATTACTGCCTGATAGCTTATTTTTTGAGGCGCTTGTGCAAAAACATTAAATGTAAATATAATTGCTGCTATAATTGTAAATAGTTTTTTCATTTGTTATTTGTTTTTAATTATTTTAAATGTTTTGGTTTCTTTATTATTGATAAAAACAGTTAGAAAATAATTTGCTGGAGTTAAATTTTCCATAACAATATTTGTAATATTATTTTCTATTTTTTTCGTTTCTATTAATTTTCCGTTAACGTCTGTTAATTGATAAATTATGTTTTCATTGTTATAATTTGAAGTTTTAAGTTGTAAAAAATTTGTAGTTGGATTTGGGTATGCTAACATTTCAAGTATAATCTCATTATTATCATTAAGATTTGTTACAGTTGAAATTTCGAATGGTTGTTGTATCCCTTGAGCGATAGAACCCGTTATTCCATTATTTGTAGTATATGTAGTCTGACCAAATGAATAACTAACAGATCCTCCTGAACCAATGGCTTCTCCGCCAGAGCAATTTAACGATTGATGAATTTCTTGAGCTTGTAAGCTTTCTGAAATCAATAATGTGACTATTATTGCTCTTAAAAGTATTCTTATTTTCATATTTTGGTTAAAAATTTAAGCTTGCATTAATTTATTGATATCAAATTTCTTCATTTGCAAAAAAGCATTTGTTACCCTGCCTGCTTTTGCAGGATCACTCAAAAGCTTTGAAAGTATAGTTGGAATAATTTGCCATGATAACCCGTATTTATCTTTTAGCCATCCGCAATTACTCTCTTCTCCACCGTCTTTTGTAAGCATTTCCCAGTAATGGTCAATTTCTTCCTGGGTATCACAAAATACCTGAAACGATACAGCTTCGGTAAATTTAAAAAGAGGTCCACCATTTAATGCAACAAATGATTGCCCGTTTATTTGAAAATTTGCAGTTAAAACAGTTCCTTCTTTTTGTCTGTGAATTTCAAAACCTTCTTTTCCGTAACGACTTATGCTTTCAATTTTAGAATTTTTAAAAACTGAAACATAAAAATTTACTGCTTCCTCCGCCTGGTTGTCAAACCAAAGGCATGGTATTATTGGATTTCCCATTGTCTCTATGTATAATGTTATTTTGTTTCTGTATGCTTTCTGAAATTATTAAGAATTGTTTGCCAGCCTATTTTTTGTAATTCATATGAATTTTCGTTTTCTGCTTCAAAGTCTTCAATAACCTCTACTTTGTTATTTGTTTCTTTAAAAATAACTGTTGCTTTTCTTCCATCGCCCAAAGTGTATTCTATTAATTTATGAGTAATCACTTTGTTGTATACTCCGAAAAAATCGAAACCCATACTTCTGTCTTTAGATTCCATCCTGTAATTGAAATTACCACCGACACGCAAATCATTTTCTGCATGTGGAGAATGCCAATCCTCCGAAGCGGTATTCCATATTACAATATCTTCAGGACTAGTCCAACATTTCCACACTTTTTCTATAGGTGCATTTATTGTTGTTTGAACCGTAATTATTACTTTGTTATTTTCTTCCATGTATATTGTTATTTTTCATTACAATTAAACATCCATTGAATTCCAAACTTATCGGTACAACTGCCATAATATGCTCCCCAGAACATCATTTGTAAATCCATTGTAACTTTACCATCTTTTGATAATGCATCAAATAATTTTTTGGTTTCTGTTTTTGTGTCAGGTTCCAGCATAATGTTATAATTATTCCCGGCATTAACTACAAAACCCATTGATTCCGGAGCATCTGTTGCCATTAAAACATGTCCCCCAAGTATTGGTAATTCAATATGCATAATCAGGTTTTCGTCTTCTTTAGCTAATGGTGGCATTCCTTCTTGTGCCGGAATGTCTTTAAACCTGGCAACGCCACCGCCACCAAATTCTCCGCCAAAAATTGATTTATAATAGTTGAAAGCTTCCTCGGTATTGCGAGAAAAATTTAAGTATGTACTAACCCTTGCCATGATATTTTATTTTAAAATTATTTATTGTTTCATGAGATAAAGTTAATATAGAATTTGATTAATTGTTCGCAAAATAATGCTAAATAACATAAATAATCTTAAATTTTAAAAAGATAATTGTAGCCGAGCGAATTTATTTAACTGATATACAGGAGATAAGATGCTTTTTATGCAACTAGTTTTTGTTGATTACATTTAGCTTATTTGAAATTATATCTGTTATTTAGCACTAATGCCTTCTGCTTTTATACAAAGAATTGTGTTTTTTCAAAAATTTGTAATACTTTGTAAATCACATATATGGGAAGCGAGGATAAGCCAGAAGGAATTTTCCTAATTAAAATACAATTCCAAAGTGTAGTCCAATACTAAGATGAATATCTTCAGCATCAAAAGCACATTCCACAACAGGTCCGATGCAAAAAGGATCAATGTCAAATTCGTATTCAGTTTCTAAATGCAGTGCAAAATTTATTTTTTTTAAATTTTCGTCTTCTAACATTATACCTGGTGAAATATTAAATGATAATTCATCAATTACCATATATTTAGCTACAAGACCAAATGTATTATGTTTATGTTCGTCAAATATTCTTTCGAAACCAAACCCAAATCCAAACCTGGAATCGCTAATGTTTCTTAAGTAGTGAATGTGAAGTCCGTAACAAAAATTCTTTTCGTGTAATAAGTAAACGGGTGAATTTGCTATCCCAAGTTCATTTTTATGACTTCCGTGATCATGCTCGTTATGTAACGAGTCGGTTACATGGTTTTGTGCATAAATGTTATTAAAAGCAAAAAATAAAAATATGTAAAAAAGCGATTTAAGTCTCATGTAAAAATTTTTGAACAGCGAAGATAGATAATTAGACTGAATAGCTAATAAAACAGCTATCCATGATTATTCGATTTTTGTTTTTTCAATTTTGTCATGAAATTTCAAATATTCCGAAATGGCTGCAGAACCATACCATTTATATAATTCAACATCAAAAACTTTTGCTTTTACAGCAGGATCCGTTTGAAGCAGTTCATTCGCTTCATCTATTGTTTTTACATTTAGAATAAATAAGCCGCGATATGTTTTATCGTTTTTTCCAAAAGGACCGGCAATTATTAGTTTTCCCAAGTCTGCTAAACGATTAATGTTAGCCATATGACCGGCAAACAGGCTGTCGCGCTTAACTTTGTCTTCAATATTATTACTACCGGTTTTCAGAATAACAAATACGTACCATTTCATTCCGTATTCATCTGCCCCCAGAGTTTTGGCTAAAGTTGAGTCGTAACCAGGGGTTATGTTTTGACCGATTGCTGAAATTGAAAACAGGCAGATTGTAGTAAAGATTATTATTGATTTCATGTGTGATTTGTTATTTAATATTTAGATGGATTATTATAAACAAAAACTAAAAAGGATTTTTTCTCGTTAAGCTGAATTTCCTTTTTTTGAATAAGTTTTAAATGTAGTTTTTTGCAAATTATAGCGACCGTATTTTCGCTTATTTCCTTTGCTATTGACGATAAACTCTCAAGTGATGTGTATTTTGTTTTCGATACAAATGAAGTGTTTTTATTCTTTTGTATAATCAAAACAATCTTTCCGTTTTTATTAAGAGTCTTTGTTATTTTCTTTAATAATATTTCAGGATCTACATATTCTAATATTAGACCGCAGAAAGCCAAATCTATGTTTGATAAGTTAAGCTCTTCGTTTTGCAAATCAATACAGCACGTTGTTATATTATTAATTTTATTTTCAAAACGTATTTTTGTTTGCTTTAAATAATCGGGGTTTATGTCGATTGCGAATACTTTTTTTGTGATATTATTATCAATATGCTCTAATCCGTTTCCGGTTGAACACCCTATTAATGCAAAGTATTCTGGCTTGTATTCTTTTAAATATTCTTCAGTTAAATTATTTAAAACCTGTGCCTGACCAACCTCTAGCATATGATTTTCATATTCGGAAAATTTAATATTTAACCAGGGATTTTCATTTTGTGTTTCGGTTTTAATGATGATTCCAATTTCAGAAGTTAATTCATTAATGTTTTTACTGTTGTTATTTATTATATGATCAGTAATAATGTTTTTAGCCTGAACCTGTTTATTTAAAAGATTTACCTGGTCGTCAGAAACATTAATATGAATTGATTGATCTCTTGTTTTTACTCTTTTTAAACAAAGTGCAATGTCTGCCTGAATTTTTATAGTTACAACTTTAAAATCTTCCCTAAATCTGGATAGCATTTGGTCAAAATATACTGTTAACCCAGTCGATTCGAAAACAATTTTTGAATTATGATTAAGAACAGTTCTAACACTGTTTTCAATGCATTTGAAAGCGTCACTCAAATAAGTTTCGTCGTCAATTTGCCTGCCCTTCTTTACCTTTTTAACCCAATCTTCAACTCTTACAAATTTAATATCGAATTGTTTTTCCATTAATGAACCAATGTATGATTTCCCGCTTCCTTTAGGTCCAATTAAGAGATATATAATTTTGTTTTTCAATATAGGTATTTTGTTAGCTTTAATTGGGCAAATATAAAATGCGAAAAAGCGTAATTGTATTTAAATATGCCTGAATTTAGTACTACTATTAATTGTTCTGGTTGTTTTATTTTCCGGTTTTTGCCTTTGAATTAACAAAATTTATTTCATACAAATTTATCCAATCTTCAACAGATATTTTTTGCATTAGCTGACCTATTAAATCATAGGGTATTTCATCGGTTTTTTTAAAACGGATACAGCTTTTACCCATATCTAATTTTGATTTGCAATGCTTTGGAAATTCACTTACAAACCAGTCAAGCAATTTCGGACTGGCATAAATTCCCATATGGTACAAGGCGATAAAATTCTTTTGTGATGCAATATTTACTAAAGGTAACGGAAGTTTTGTGTTACAATGATATCCCTTAGGATACAAGCTATGTGGAACTACATATCCTATCATTCCATAACTTAATTCCTCTACAAATCCCTTTGGTAAATTTGCAAGAATAGTATTTCTTAATTTTAAGAAAGAATCAATTCTGTCAGCTGAAATAGTGTCCAGATATTCTTTAATATTTTGAGGTTTTGATATCATAAACAAATAATTTAATTATAATGAATTTTGTTTAACATTTTAATATGTTGTGCAATTTGTTGTAATAACTAATACAATCGTTTAGCAACAGTCGGAGCTACTAAGCTTATCCAAAATATATGAATAGGTTCTTTTTTATCAATTGTGCCATTATTGTTAAGATCAAGTTTGGCAAAAATATACATCACATCGTTTTGAGAATCGTATTGTGATTGTGTTACAGAATAATTTGCCGGTATAAGTTGTGTTTTAACAGTACAACTTGAATCAAAACAGTAAAATCTTCTAAGGTCTTTTTTGTTTATGAGTGTATCTTTATTGGTGTCTTCATCATAAACTGAAACTAAAAAATAATTACGATTAATAGGTTTTTTGTTTAATGAATCTTGTGTAAAACATGGGTAATACAAAGTTTTAATTAATGACGGACTATTAAATAAAAAATTAAGCTTTTCGGTTTTTAAATCATAATGTGCAATATTTAAAAGATTATAGCCGTATAGAATGTCTATGCCGGGCATGTAATGTTCCTGCTCATCGCTTGCGTCATCATAGTCATTATATGAATAACTGGAGTACCTGGAATAACTTTCAGTTACAGATCTGGGTTCTCCGTTTTTCTTTGACTTATAAACAGTAACTAATCTATGTTCTGGAAGTCCGGTGAGAATAACTGAATTTGGATTTGTTGCAATCTGATTTAATGTAACGTTTCCCTGAATGGAATTAATAGTATCGGTTATATTTGTAGATTCTGAACCAATAATACTTATTTGCTCTTCTTTTTGTTCTCCTTTTTTGTGAATACAAGAGGCAAGAAGGGTTATCAAAATCAGATTACCTAATATAATCTTTACGGAAAATGAATGTGTTGATTTGTTTAGCATATTTTTAATTCTTTGGTATACAAAAATAACATTTCTGAGAGAATTACCGCATTAAATATTTTTGAATTATTTTAATCAAAAGAATTCCTTGAGGTTTGCTACTTGATTAACGTTTTTGTTTTCTACAACAGATTATAGAGATAATTTTTTAGTAACAGTATAGAATATAAACCTTGGAGTAGATAATAGTGAGGATTACAACTTTTCTCAGCGTAGCTAAATCCTTACTTATTACCGTCGGGATTACAAATCCCGACGAGCTGCAGTTTTATTTTTAGCAACTACAATTTAACAATTTTCTCAATATTATATTTCTCTTTATTATATACTTTTACAAAATAGATTCCATCTATAGTTGATGAAATGTCCAGATAATAGGTAGCCTGTTTAGTGTCGAAGATTTTTGAATAAATTACTTCACCAAGCATATTCAAAATTTCAATTTCCATATTTCCTTCATTACTATTTTGATCTAGTATTTTGATCACAAATTTTCCGTTTGTGGGGTTAGGATAAACAGCAAATTCAGTTTGAGAATAAGAAACTGTTAAAGAAGTTGGACTTTGATATTCATATGCACCAATATCTATTGTACCAGCGACTACACGAGGATTTCCTGCTATATCAGATGTAGGATAAGAACCTACTGGATCTCCTGCGTTGATACAAGGAGATGTACTTTGCAAAGACCAATTAGCTGTTACTCCATTATAACCTGTTCCACTACCACCTGAAGGCAAGACAAAAAGAGGGTTCATGTTTATATTGTTTGAATAATTACCAGTAAAGAAATTACCGTTAAGTTCAAAACTAGCTGTACCACCCTGTACGTTAGAATAATAAATATTGGGATCGCAGTCCTCGTCACTTAAATACAATTGCTGCCCGCTTATACTGGCAGTATTGCCCCATAATATTGTATTGAGTAAAATAGGGTTAGTTGCGTTTGTGCAATAAATTGCACCGCCATTAACAGCACTGTTGTTTGCAATGGTAGAGTTTGTAATAATTAAATTGCTGTTATAAAAACAATAAATTCCACCACCTTTATTAGCGGTGTTGTTTGAAATAGTGTTATTTGAAATAGTTGGAATGCTATTAACACAATAAATTCCGCCGCCATTGTCAGCTAAGTTATTACAAATTTTATTGTTAATAATATTAGGGTTGAAATTGCTGCAATAAATTCCACCTCCTTCATTAGCAATATTGTTTGAAATGGTGTTGTTTATAATTGTAGGATTGAAGTAATAACAATAAATTCCGCCACCATAAAAAGAAGCCGTGTTATTTGAAATAGCGTTGTTTGAAATAGTTGGATCGCTATATTCACAATAAATTCCACTGCCATAATCAGCTGTATTGCTTAAGATTGTGTTATGTGAAATATTCGGGTTGCTGTAAAAACTGTAAATTCCACCACCATAACTTGTTATGTTGCCTGAAATAGTGTTGTTTGAGATAGTCGGATTGCTTTGTTCGCAGTAAATTCCACCACCATAGCCATTATTAGCAGCCGTATTATTTGAAATTGTGTTATTTAAAATCGTCGGGTTGCTGTTATCGTAGCAATAAATTCCACCGCCATAATTATCTGCTTGATTATTTGAAATAGTATTATTTGAAATAGTTGGACTACTTAGAAAACAACAAATTCCACCTCCAGAAGCATTGTTGGCCGTGTTGTTTAAAATTGTGTTATTTGTTATAATCGGATTGCATTTGTTATCGCAACAAATTCCACCTCCAGACCCATTTGCCATGCAGTCAGTTATATTGCAGTTTGAAATAAGTACTTTAGAAAAATTATTAAAGTAAAATGCTCCACCATTCACATCCGTTGCAGTGCCTGTGGCTTTACCATATTGCAATTTGCAACAGATAAATTTTGAGGTGTCATTTGTTGATGGTGTATTATCAAAGCGTATTCCACGCCAGCCGTTAGCAGTGTTGGCAGCAGTAAAAATAATGGTATCAGTTGAAGTGCCAATAGCAATAATCCTTCCTTGCACAAACAACTTGTAAGTTCCTTGAAAATTTATTGTTACACCAGGTTCAATTGAAAGGGTGGAGTCGTTTGGTACTTGAATACTTCCTTGTATTAAATAAGGTGAGCCAACAAGTGTCCAAGTTCCGCTAATATTTCCACCAGGAATAATAGTTTGAGCAAAACAACTTAATGTTGTTATAAATAATAAAGCAGATAAAATTATTGTTTTCATATAGTTTTTTTACAAAATTAGATTTTCCTTGCTGTAGACTGTTTATAAACTAGCATATAACGATTGAAGCGACCCAACACCGTGCGTTTACTTGCAGTTGTGCTTGCCCCTTCGGGGTCACACCACTAAAAATTTTATTTAATGTTATATTTGTCAAGTTGTCCATATATGCACGTTGTTTTAGTAGATAGTGTTAGGCACTTTATTACTTTTATTGTAATCTGTTTCAAGTTATTAATATTTGTTTTACTGCCCACCTATTACAACTACTTTAAATTTTTTCATGCCCGGATTTTCAACTAAACTTGAGTCAACAAACATACAATTTACAGTTACCATATCTACATAATAATTAAAATAAAATGATTGATATGAAGTTGAATAGGGTACTGCACACCAACCGTAATTACTACCAGAAGAATTTGCACCTCCAATCCAGAGAAATACTTGAACTGTTCCATTGTTCATGATTTCTGTCGTAATATCTGGCACTTGTAATACCGTTTCAAATGTATTATTCTGTGGCGAGGCGTCCCATTGACCTGCCTCTATAATTGTTGTTTTTACATTGGCATTTCCCTGAGCACCAGTTTCGCCTTTTGGTCCAGTTTCTTTACGACAAGAAACCAAAATTACAACAAGTAAGAGTCCAACAATAATTTTATTTTTCATAATTTATATTTTAATAATCATTCATGTCAACGCAATGGACTTTATAATATTGCGCAGAACGTTTGAGGCTACGGAACAACCTACATTTACTTGCAGTTGTGCTTGCCCCTTCGGGGTCAAACCACTAAGAATTTTATTTGATGTTATATTTGTCAAGTTGCCCATAGCTGCTCGTTGTTATCGTAGGTGGTGTTATAGCCGGGTGTTCTTTTTTAATTCCATCTGCAATAAATATTTGCTCTTAGGAGCTGTATAGAAAACTATTTCCCCGCCATTTTCACAGTTTTCGAATAATTCTTTGTCAACGCGATATCGTGTATTTTCAATGATTAAATCATAACGATAAAACTCATTCATTTCTTGTCCAATATAAATTGTTGCGCTACCAGCTTCGAAATCTTTTGTTTTTTCTTTTAATTGAATAATTTTAACTTCATAATTTTTTTCACCATTCTTTATATCAGAAATATATTTTCTATTCATAAAAATATTCAATAATATCGAAATAGTCACGAATGTAGCAATTGAAATTAAAACTATAATATTTGAAAAGTCAAATTTATTTACGAAAACTATTGAAACAATTACAATAATTGAAATAGTCAATAACAAGAAGGGTAAAATTATTCCCATTCTGCATTGGTATTTTAAATCTTTAATGTCTTTGTCAGTTAGTAGATGTCTCATTTTATACTTGGCTATAACAGTTGAAGCTACGGAACGACGAGCTTTTACTTGCAGCCGGTATCAAACCGTTAATGATTTTATGTAATGTTAAATGTGTCAAGTTGTCCATAACAGCCTGCTAAATTTTAACCGTGCGTTAGCGTTACGTTGGTTTTATATTGTTTTATTAAATTAACTATTACTTCTTTGGTATCCAGCTTATACTTAGGTTATATGTTGTAAAATTGCCAGGTTGAAATCGATTGTCGGAATAGTGTGACTTTTGTGGTAATGAAGTATAATCAAACTTAATATTTAATGGAAGCTTAGTTATTTTATTCAATGGCAATTGGAATCCAAATCCATAGGTGAAAATATTTATTCTTTTTTTCACTTCATCCTCAGGTGCATTATAAGTGTCTATGCTTTCATTATAATATCCTGCACGTAGGCAAATCATTTCTAGAAATAATACTTCTATACCTGAATGTGGTCCAGATAAATATTTGTAATTAAATAATTTCTGATATTCACCTAAAATAGTGATTTTTAAAGTGCGAAGTGAATCGTTTAATAAGGGCTTATTAATATAGATTTGGTAACTAGCACCAAACCTAGAAATTACTGGTAAATAAAAAGTGTAATTGTTGTCAGTAAATTTAACGTTGCTAAAATTTGTCAAAGATGCCCCTATGTTTAAGGAATGTTTTATGTTGTAGTTTTTGCATAAATTGAATTTTTTAATAGCTCCAAAATCGAAATAAAATATAGGTTTCAAGTCGGAAAGGCTACTATAATTGTAAAAATTATAATAGTTTGTATTTAACCCTATAAATAAATTTTTAATAGGCTCAGAAGCAAGAGTGAATGTAATATTAGTTGTATGTAATCTAACACTTTCTACTATATTACCATTTAAATCTACAATATCTATATCTTGACCATATGTGAACCTTCTTCTTGTCATAGCCATTGTAAGATATTTGTTATACTTATATCCAATGTTAGTGAATATGTCCTTTGCTTTAGGTAAAAAATAAAGATTTGCCATTGAAAGTGTACCATTAATTTCAATCTTATTTATTGTAGAAATTCCGGCAGGATTATAGAAAACAGATGATAAATCTCCTTCTAGTGAACAATATCCTCTTCCCATTGCTTCAGCTCTTGCACTTGGTTGTCTTAAGAAGAAATTTTCATATAGGGTATTTCCATTATACTGACTAAAGCTTAGTATTGGGAATAGAATTATCAGAATTATAATTATTGATTTCATCGTTTGTTTATTTAGTGATTTATTTTACCAATGAACGCTAACTATCTTATATGTATAACTTATAATAAATACTCATCAACTGTTTGCCTACTTTTAGAATAATTGTTTACAAGCATTTTAATGATTATTCAAAAATACAAAATAATCTATAACAATCTAATTTCTTGCCTTATTTACATTTCTTAAATCCCGGGCAATTTTTATCGTTACCGGTTTTAACCCTTTCTGTTTTTGCTTTCTTTGTTTTTTTTGTTCCGTAGGTATGGGAGAGTGTTGGGTCTGTTGTTTTACATGAAAACAAAAAAATAAGTATTATAAAAAAATACTTTATGTTAGAATTTATTTTCATGCTAATTAATTAAACAGAAGGTGTAATATTATGCAAGTTACAAAATAAAGGAGAAGAATACAATTTTAGGGCTATTTGCATTTAATAAAAAAGCCGTCCCGGTTTGGAACAGCTTTTTAAAACAAACTAACCAACTTGTTTACTGTATTACCAGTTTCTTATTTAAAATTTTATTATTTTGCTCAACATTCAGAAAATACAAGCCTTTTCCTTCACTCGAAATATCAATTGTTTTGTTATAACCTCCTGTAAAATCTTTTAATACTTCTTTGTAAACTGCTTTACCATTAGCATCGAATACTGTTATTTTTGTATTCCCTTTATCGGGCAGGTTAAAAGATAAATTAAATTTACCGTTGTTAGGATTCGGGTAAAAATCCAGTTTTTCAATTTTTAAATTGTTCTTTGTTGTAGAGGTTACCACATCTGCTTTTTCGAGCTTTTTTAAGTCGCTTTCGTTAAGGTCGTCAATATTAACTCTGGCTTTAATAATTATTACCTTTTTGCCACCTTTGGAATTAATAACCTGTACATCGGTTTCAACATTTTCTGTATTCACTTCTTCGCCGTTAATAGTTATTGTTTTAACGGTTCCATCTTCAGAAACTTCAACTTTCACATCTTTTTCAAGGTCAGAATTTGAGCCATTGCACGATTTTACAATAACCTTTTTATGTTTACTGCCACCTTTATCGTCACAAATTACAGTACATGTTTGCTTGGTGTTACAAATCTTTACAGAATCACCAGATAAATTGCAGCATTTAATAATGTCTGTAAATGATGTGTCGCCTTTAATACAAACCATTTTCATGTGTTTGTCGTTGCCTTCTTCATTTGTGTTTACAATAATCTGTTTAATTATTTTTTCGCCATTCGAGCCGGATTCATTAATTCCATAAGAGTTTAATAAACCGCTAATCATGTTTTCGTTAAATTCTCCCGTAAACGAGAGTGTAGTGTCAATTACAGTGGTTACACCGTTTTTTTCTGTTACAATCTTAATAGTAACTGTTCCGTTTTTTTCGGGTTCGTTATCCGGAATTAAGAAACTAAATCCGAAAGTAACTCCCAATACCAAACAAATTGCAATAATAGATGTTTTCATAATAAATCCTCCTTTTTTATTTTATTGTTAATGCAAAATTATGTTTGATTTTGCCTGCTTATGGTTAAGGTCTGGTTAAGAAAGGTTAAGGAAACGTTAAAGTTTAAAATCGAATATTTTATAGTTGTATATTTGAATCAAAATTGATATTAAGTGAAGCCAAAAGCTATAAGATATATAATTTTGTTAATGAGCATTTCCCTTATCGGGATTGTGTTTGTGCAGATTTTCTGGATTATGAATGCCGTTAAAATTAACGAGGAACAATTCGGGCGCAAGGTGAATGAAGCAATGAACGAGCTTGTAAGTAAAATTGAAACAGACGAGACAAGTCATATAATAACAAGTAATATTTGCTCTATTAATGTTGATAATTTACCGGAAAATGCAGACTGTATGCCGGAATCTTTGATTAATCATAAAAACAAACATAAAACTCAGTTCAAAAAGATTATCATTTCCAAAGATTCTAATGGTTGCTCGGGGCTTCAGATAAACCAGGATTGTAAAACCATAAAAATTGATTCAAAATTAACGGGTGATTTTGATGAGTTTGTAAAGTCTTCGGTAAAAGTAACAAATGACAGTTCTAAAGATGTTTGCATTACTGTGATTAAAAACAACAATAAAATAAATGTAAAAACAGATAAATTCAGAAATGTGGTTGAGAAAATGTTGGTAGAGTATGAATTTAAAAATATTACTTTAGATAAAAGGCTTCAGAAAATAAATTTCTCTCAACTGCTTAAATCAGTTTTAAAAAATAATGCTATTGATTTGCCTTACGAGTATATTGTTAATGGAAAAAATAAAATTGATTCGGCTTTAATTTCCAAAGGATATAAAGAAGATTCCAAAGCATATGTTTATTCGGTTAACTTGTTCCCAAATGATTTGGTTGCAAAGTCGGATTATTTAAAAATGTATTTTCCCGAAAGAAACAGTTATATATATCGGTCATTATCATTTATGATAATAGGATCGATTGTTTTTACATTAATTATACTTATGACTTTTATAATTACAATTTTTGCTATACTGCGCCAGAAGAAAATTTCCGAGATTAAAAACGATTTTATTAATAACATGACTCATGAGTTTAAAACTCCAATTGCTACCATTTCATTAGCTACGGACGCAATAAATAACCCGGTTGTGCTTGAAGATAAAAATCAGATTTTAAATTTTAACAGAATTATTAAAGAAGAGGCGTTACGAATGAATTCTCAGGTACAGAAGGTTCTTCAGATGTCGTTGTTTGATAAAAAAGATGTTGAGTTTCATATTACAACATTAAATGCTCACGAACAAATTGAAAAAGCGGTTGAAAGAATTAAACTTCAGTTAGAACAAAAAAACGGGAATATTTCGCTGGAGTTAAACGCAAAAAAATATTTTATTGAAGCGGATCTGGTACACCTTAATGGTGCTTTGCTAAACATACTTGATAATGCTGTTAAGTATTCTAAAGATTTACCATCCATAAAAATTTCAACTTATAACAAAGAGAATAATATTTGTTTTGCAATTTCTGATAATGGAATTGGAATGGAAAAAGATGATGCTAAAAGGGTTTTCGATAGGTTTTACAGGGTTCACACCGGCGATGTTCATAATGTAAAGGGATTTGGTTTGGGTTTAAGTTATGTTAAGGAAGTTGTAACAGCTTTTAAAGGAAACATTACCGTTCAGAGCGAAAAAGGAGTTGGCAGCACATTCACATTTTGTTTACCAATAAAAAATGACGAATAAACAAAAAATATTTCTGGTTGAAGATGACAAGAACTTTGGTATGGTTCTTAAATCCTATCTTGAGATACAGGGATTTCATGTAAGTTTATTTGAGGATGGTGCAAAGGCAATTCATTATTTTCGTAACAACGAATACGATATTTGCATACTTGATGTAATGTTACCAAATTTTGACGGTTATGCAGTGGCTCGAGAAATAAGATTAGTAAACGAAACAATTCCGCTATTCTTTCTGACCGCTAAAACATTAAAGGAAGATATATTAAAAGGATTTTCGCTTGGAGCCGATGATTATATTACAAAACCATTCGATTCGGAAGTATTGTTATTAAAAATAAAAGCAATATTAAAAAGGCATTGCGTTCAAAAAGAAAATAACGAACAGGAAGAATTTAATATTGGAATTTACATATACAACAGTCGTTTCAGAACATTGGCAAATGGAAATGAAGTCCATAAGTTGTCGCCAAAAGAGTCATGCCTTTTACAATTAATGTGTAAAAATCTGAATAATATTACACCTCGCGAAACGGCGTTAAAAACAATCTGGGGCGACGACAACTATTTTACTACCCGAAGCATGGATGTGTTTGTAACAAAGCTCAGAAAATATTTAAAAGATGATGCCCGGGTTGAAATTACAAACTTACACGGTAATGGTTATATTCTAAGTGTGAAGGAATAAACCAGACAATTATTTCTGTAATAATTAATCGAACTGGAATTATTTAAGCGCAAAAGTTGCGGTACCAATTTGTTTGCCTTCGCTAAAAAGATCAACTGTGTAAACACCTTCAGTTAAATCGCCTGTATTTGCCCAAAAGATACACATATCAACATCTTTATTCTCATAATCGATTTCTCTTTTTGCAGAATAAAGTATTTGATTTCCCTCATAATCAAACATTCCACCTTCGGTATTTGGTAAAATTTCTTTGTCGGGACGAGCAATTCTTAAATAAACTATTCTGTTTCCCGATTTTGCAATTGCATTTTCTGTAAGGGTAAAACAAACTTTTATTCTTGTAACTTTTTTGGCTTTTGTTACTTCTTTCCCTTTTTCGTTTACAGGCAATGGCGAAATACTTATAGCTCTTAACGCAGAAGCAACATCTACTTTCTGTGACAAATCATCGGTTTTAACCTGAAGAGTTTCTTTTTCGGATTTTACTTTCTGAAAGTCGGTTTTAACCTGTTTGTTTTCTTCAACCAGTAATTTATTTCTTGTATTTAGTGAATCGATTTGAACAATATAGCTTCGCATAATTTCACGAAGTGTTCCCAATTCCTTTTTATACTGACTGATTTGATAATAATTTGCAGATTTTAAATTTTTAATCTCATCAAGCATTTCTTTAATCTTTGTTTTCTCCTCTTCTAGCTCACTTGATATTTTAGAGTTATCAGTTTTTAATGCATCATATTGAGCAAGCATATCGTTGAATTCTTTTTCAAGATTGGCTTTTTCTGCACCTGTATCTTTTAGTTCTACCTCAACAAAAACTTTTTCTTTTCGCATAGTGTAAAACTTATATGCAAAAAACCCATTGGATACCAATAAAATAAGTATCACAATAAAATAAACAAGATCCATTTTTTTGCGTGGCGCGCCAGTTGTATTTAACTCGTCCATATTCTGCACAATTTTGCTACAAAGTTAATTTAAAACGTTTGCCGAAAAAATTCATTGTCTGAACAAAAGTTAAAAATTATGTATATCTCAAACGGCGACCAATTCGTAAAGTCGTTTTTCTTGTAATTCCATTAAGTTTACATAATCTGGAAATAGATACTCCGTTTCTTTTTGCTATTCTTCCAAGTGTATCACCTTTTCTAATAGTATAATATCTGGCTTTTTGAACATCGTCAAGATATTCGAAACGACAACGATCTACAATTAAAGTATCGCTTACAAGAGTAAAATTATTAAAATCAATTATTTCACTAGGGTTAATCGGGCCTCCCAGATATCTGATTTCAAAATGTAAATGTGGTCCTGTTGAATGTCCTGTGTTTCCTCCAAGTGCAATAAGTTCCCCGGCTCTTACCTCCTGATTTGGTTTTACTAATGCTTTTGAAAGATGAGCATAAAGAGTTTCAAGTCCATTATTATGCCTTATAACAACAACATTACCATACGATTTACTCTTTCTAACAACTCGAACCATTCCATCAAATGTCGAAACAATACTATCGCCAACATTTAACCCTAAATCAATTCCATAATGATATTTCCATTTTCTCCATCCAAAATTTGAATTTATGGGTTTACGATTCATTGGCATTGCAAAAACCGAATTACTATCTAAAAGCGATAAAATTCTTGTTTCTGTAAATTTATTCATCTTGGACTGATAGGGATGAATATCTAAAGTATCCCAAAAAAAGTACTGATTATATGCAGGAACATCTAAATTATTATCCTTAATAATTTTAAAATACTCGTTGGTTGCTGTTACGGCATCTACCGGATCGAGCTCATCATCTTCCTGTGGACCAACACTATTTGTATCGGGAACTTCTTTAATTACATTTGGCGAAGATTGAGAAAACGCATAAAAATTAACAGTAAAAAAAATTAAAAAAAGAATTGCGTGTAATCTCTTCAAAACAGTTGATTTTTTTGGTAGTTCAGACAACAAAAATAGCAGTATTAGCGAAACAGCCAAATTTATTACTATAAAAGTTACTTTTTAGTAAAAATTTAACTTTTTGCTTTCTTTAGTGAAAACGCTATAAGAATGATTCCCAAAACAATAACTGGAATACTTAACCATTGACCCATATTTAAAGTCATTGATTTTTCGAAATCAACTTGCACGTCTTTGTAAAACTCAACAAAAAAGCGGAATCCAAAAACCAATACCATAAATAGTCCGGTAAGCAAAAAAGGTTTCGTTCCTGCATTCTTCTTAAAAAACAGCCAGAGCAATAGTATAAATATCAGCAAATAAGCAAGCAATTCATATACCTGTGTTGGGTGACGCGGAATCAAATCAACTTGAGGAAAAATAAATGCCCATGAAACAGTTGTTGGCGAACCTATAATTTCTGAATTAAGTAAATTTCCACTACGTATAAAAAAGCCTGAAAGAGCTACTACGATTACTATTCTGTCAACTATCCAGGCATAGCTTCTTTTCTGTAGATATGAAAACAAAGCTAAAGAAGCTAATATACCAATCGCTGCACCATGACTTGCTAATCCACCTTGCCTGATATTTAATATTTCCCATGGATTTGCAAAATAATATTCCGGTTCATAAAAAAGACAATGTCCCAGTCGAGCACCTATTACAGTTCCCAACAACATATAAATCGTTAATCTGTCAAGAACTTTTGCAGGAATATTTTCTTTTTTAAAAATTCTCTGCATTATTATATAGCCAAAAAAGAATCCGGCAGCAAATAATAAACCATACCAACGAACAGCAAATCCGCCAATATTAAACATTTCGGGAGATGGATTCCAGTTAATATACAATGTTGTCATGCTTTAAAATTTTATTTTTCAAAGTTAATTTATTTTTGAATTGAAGTTAATAAAACCTAATGCACCTTTTTACCAAAAGATAAGTTGTTATTTTTGTATTTTTGCAGCGAAACAATAATAAATGAAGAATCTATTTCTTTTAATCTCAATATTATCAGCGTTTATAGGATTACTATACTCCTGTGCGAGTCAGTCTGCTTTAGAGGGCGGACCAAGAGATGAAAAGCCCCCTGTACTAATAAAAAGCACTCCTTTAAATCAATCAATAAACTTTACAGAGAAAAAAATATATCTTGATTTTGACGAGTTTGTTCAGCTAAAATCAATACAGGAGAAATTAGTGGTTTCTCCACCCATGAAAGAAAAACCAAAGATTATCTGTAAAACAAAATCTGTAATTATTACTTTTGAAGATAGTTTGATTCCTAACACAACCTACAACCTTAACTTTTCAGATGCAATTGCCGACTTAAACGAAAATAATTCGATTGATAATTTTCATTTTTGTTTTTCTACAGGACCGTATATTGATTCACTAAAAGTTTCAGGAAAAGTTCTTGAATCTTATACCCATAAACCGGAAGTCGGAATGTTTATTTTGTTATATAATGAGACTTTTGATTCTGTTCCCTTAAAAAATCCTCCGTTTTATATTGGAAAAACAAATGCAAGCGGAATATTTAATTTAGAAAATTTAAGAAGCGGGAAATACAAAATATTTGGCTTAAAAGATGCCAACAGTAACTTATTGTTCGATTTACCAAACGAAAGAATAGCTTTTTCAGACACATTAATTGTGCCTGATGCAATAAACAAAACTCTCACAGACACCATAAAAGAAGACTCAATTGTTACATTTGTAAGAACCGAATACAGTCCATCAAATTTGATTTTTTATTCGTTTGAGGAAGATCGTGTCAAACAGTTCATAAAAAAAACAGGGCGACCGGAAAAAAATAAATGCCAGATTTATTTTAATAGAAAAGGATTTAAAAATTTAACAGTAGACCCAATAACAACTAACAAATATATTGTTGACAAAAACAGCCGTCTCGATTCACTTACAATTTGGATTATCGATTCGGTAGATTATAGCAAAGACAGCCTTAAATTTAAAATAACATATTTTAAAAAAGACAGTGTAAATCAGCTATACAAAGCAATTGATACGGTGACCTTTGTTTATAACGAAAACACTAAAAAACCAAGTATTCTTAAAAAACCAAGTATTTTAACTACTCTTCAAAACAATCAGCAAATAAGCTATAATGAAAGCCCAAGATTAAAATTCTCTAATCCTGTGTTACAATTAACAACAGATAAAATAATTTTAGAAGAATCTAAAGATACTGTTTTTTATAAGGTTAATCCTCAAATTTTAATTGATAGTCTTTCTTCCTCGATTTATTATTTAAGTTACAAATGGAAAGATGAAATGAACTATCGTTTTAGTTTTAATAAAAATAAAATTAAAGATGTTTATGGTCTTGCATGCGATACTATTGTTAGAACATTTAAATCTGCTTCAGCTGATTATTATAGTACCATTAAGTTTGAAGCCACAGGACCAGTAAATTCATATGTTTTTCAATTAATAGATTCAAAAGAATCAGTATTTGCCGAGTGGAAAGGACAACTTCCGTTAATTAAAAAACTAGACAGGCTTAATCCTGGCAAATATAAATTAAGAGTATTTGTCGACTCAAATAAAAACGGAAAATGGGATACAGGTTGTTATCTGGAACATACACAGCCAGAAAAATTTTATTTTTATCCCGAAGAAATTAACCTACGCTCAAACTGGGAAATTGAAATTAAGTGGGAATTGAAAGAGTAGTTGTAAATTTCTTCTCCAGAGAAAGTACAACAATTTTCATTTTATGGTTATATATAAGTATTTAACATATAAAAACTAACCTCATCTTTTTTTAATTATTTGTTACTTCTTTTCTTATTTTTTCAATCGCTCCAGTCATAGAATCTAATTTTGATCTGTCAAAATTTATACGTACAATTTTATTGGTTTTGGGGTGAGTAGCATAACTAATCTTTAATGTATCAAAAGAAGTTTTTAACGTTGTTAACTTATCAATAATTTTTGAAGATTCAGGATCGTTTTTATCTTTCCATAAATCTAACAAATTGTTCAATTGAGTTTCTTCCTGTAGTAATAATTGTGCAAACCTGTCATCGTGAAGATTTATGCTTGGTTTGGATTTAATAATATTCTTATAACTACCCAGAGTTAAATAAAGTCCCTCGACATACATCCCGGAAAGAACATATAATCCAAGCGGTTCCATATCTTCATCAATATAATAATTACCCAATTTGGTCTGGTAGTCATTAACTATTTCTTTTACCGAATCGGAGTTGTTAATGTTTTCGCGCAAACGAACAAGTGCTAAGTGTATTTCTGGACTTTGCATATTTAAATTAATCATTATCTTTTCCATTTTTGAAAGATAATTTAAAGACAATTGCCTCTGATCAAAAATATAACTATAGTTAAAATCAATAATATAAACACCAAGCTTTAAAGTCTGTCCCGAACTAATACCTATCTGCGGTTCAATTGATTTTGTATCGTCTAACAGCTTGCTATCGTACACGTTGTTGCCATATGTTTTTAATAATGCAGAAACAACAGTTGGAGCAGGAACAGAGTACAAAAGCGCTTCATTTGGTCCAAGCATTTGATTTTTATCGGAACCCGACTGCTCATCTACTTGTTTTTCTGATTCGGTATTGCAACCAACAAAACAAATGACGCAGAATAAAATAAAATATATTGTTTTCATTTTCTAATTTGTTATTACGGCTTTATTTTCAATGTTTTTATTTCCCGACCTACCCCTTACTATATATACTCCGGACTTCATAGAACTGTTTACATCAATTGCAAACATCGATTTGCCTTCTTCAACAAGTTCTGTTTGCGTATTCACAACATTACCAAGTGCATCATACATTGAAAATGTCATTTTATTTCCATTTTGTTCAGCACAATCCTCAAGATAAACAAAGCATTTTCCAATACATGGATTAGGCTTCACTACAAGATTACACGAACTCTCAGAGGTAACAGTACTTACCGCAATAAGATTTGAATAAGCAAACTTCCCATCATAATCAACCTGTTTAAGGCGATAATACGATGTACCTTTTAATGGCTCATAATCTGTAGCGTTATAACTAATTTTATTATTACTGTTTCCTGAACCCTGAACGATTGTTACAGTTTTAAAATTTTCACCATCTGTACTTCTCTCAAGTTCAAAATGAGAATTATTAATTTCAGCCATTGTTTCCCAAAACAAATTAATTTTATTATTCTCGACCAAGCCATAAAATGTGACCAGTGTTACAGGTAAATTTCCCGGTTTATATGCCACATTACTTCCTGCAAAAAACGGTGTTCCAATCATTAATGTCTCATCTTCTATACCATGACCATGCTCGTTTTTTGAAATAAGTGTTATTTTTTCACTATTTTGATTTGTACAAAATATTATTCTAAATTGTATGTCTGCTCCGGCAGGAATGTTTTCTGCTCTAAAACCAGAAGATGTATGACCTGTTGGAATTTCAGTTCCAATAATTTCTGCAACCTGCACCCAGTCTGAACCAATAGAATATTCAATTACAACCTTATCTGGATCCTCTAAATTACCAGAACCTGAAATTGTTGCATTAAAAGGAACATCCATATCCGGATCAACTCCTGCCTCTCCGGGCATATTAATAATGGATGTTGTTAGTGTACAACAGCTATTTTTAACTACCCACTTTTCATCACTTAACTCATCATAGCAATCTACAGAATATGTAGAATTATCGCTCAGATCCAGTTGATAATAACTTCCGTCGTTTAATGAAGGATCAGAGGTTGACTGGGTAAATAATAATACTATAAATGAAAGTAATATTATTCCAATAATTTTTGAAAAGGCACTGTGTTTCATATTTTTTGCTTTTATGAAAAAAATTATACGAATATAATAATATTTTGTTATAAAATGCTGTTTGTCAGAATTGATAACTTAAATTAGTCCTATTATTAGTAGAATAAACGAACAATACAGAAATAGGCAGCCAACAAAGAATAAAAATTCTATAATTCTTCCAACTTTTTCTCAAGCCGTGTAATTATGGTATCTGTTAAGCCAAGAAAAATATTAAAACTTTCATTTGCTAAAAGTTTTTCTTCAATTAATGCCTTAAATGCATCCTGTTTAATTAAATGAAGACGATTTAATGATAATTTTATTTCTGCAACAGAATTAATATTACTCATTTCTTTTTCTATTGTTAAGACTTTCTCATAGTATTCATCAATCCTATCCTTTTTAGCTGCTTTTATTTTTCTTAAAAAGGCAAGTAATACCCCTGAACCAGCCATCAATATAGTTGTTAAAAATGCTATTATATCAATATGCTTCTCAATAAAAGAAGGTTCGTCACGCTCAAGATAACGAATAGTGCCATCGTGCAAAGGAAAATTCAATGTCCCCTGATCAAACTTTGAGTTAATTGAAGAAAGCAAAGGGTTTTTATCTACTAATATTTTTGAGTTTTTAATTAACTCATCAACAATTGTATAAACATCATTGGCATCAACATCTTTGTTACAAAGCAAAACAGCATCTACGGCAAGTGTCAGAACAGGCTCCTTCGGACCATAGGAATAAGTCTGCATTGGAATAATAAAAGGTCGTGCGGTTGTGTAATTCATGCAAAAGCCTTCTACAGGAGAACCTTTTCCATACAAACGATAATCGCCAAGACTGAAAATTTTGCACTTTCTTGAATTAAGCATTTCCACAACAGCAGATGCATTGTAACCTCCAACATTCACACTAATATCAATTTTATCTGACACAATATTTTCTGCCCATGAAGTATGAACAAATTTATATGCTGAGGAATCAACTCCGCAATGTTTTAAATATGCTTCAAAAAAACGATGTGTTCCACTGTTAAAAGGTCCAACACCTATACGTCTTCCGGTCACAAGTTCTTTTATATCATTTGCAACTATTGTGTCAGCATAAACAACGAACAAAATTTCAGGATAAAGAGGAATAACAGTTCTTATTTTTGAATCAACAACAGAACCTTCACCATCAAGAAATCCGGATACCTTTGTGTCATTTTGTGCTATAGCAAAATCAACTTCGTTGCGATATATTTTTTTACAATTTACAAAAGAACCAAGCTCACTCCCCTCTAACATTGTAAAATTAATATTATCATTTTTGTTAATAAGCTCGGTAATTAATCCTCCAACCTCATTATAAGAAGTACCTTTTGATGTAGTTGCAAATTTATATTCTTTCTTATTGTTACAGCTGGTAAATACCAGAATAATTAATAAAAATCCAACAAAAAAGAATATTTTATTTTTCATGTTTTTTCATTTAACAAAATGAAAAAGACTATAGTTTCATTTCTGGTATTTCTCCTTCAACAATTAATTTCCCTTCTGTTGCAGCTATAATTTCATTAACTGTAACACCCGGCGCTCTTTCTAATAATTTAAATCCATCTGGAGTAACATCCATAACAGCTAAATCTGTTACTATTCTTTTTACACATTTAACTCCTGTTAATGGCAAGGTACATTTTTTCAAAATTTTTGATTGCCCTTTGTTTGAATGCTGCATTGCAACAATAATATTTTTTGCCGAAGCTACTAAATCCATTGCCCCACCCATTCCTTTAACAAGTTTTCCGGGAACTTTCCAACTTGCAATATCACCTTCTTCTGAAACTTCAAAAGCGCCAAGAATTGTTAAGTCAACATGTCCGCCGCGAATCATTGCAAAGCTGGTTGCAGAATCGAAAAATGAAGCACCGTCAACATATGTTACAGTTTGTTTTCCTGCATTGATAAGATCTGCCTGCACATTATCAGGAGTTGGAAAAGGACCAATTCCTAACAATCCATTCTCAGATTGCAGTGTTACTTCAATATTTTCGGGAACATAATTAGCAACTAATGTTGGAATTCCAATACCAAGATTTACATAATATCCGTCTTTTAATTCCTGTGCTATACGTTTTGCTATTTGATTTTTATCTAAGCCCATTTTAATTTAAGATTAAGGATTTTCGAATTAGGATTTGAATTTTGGAATTTGTTTATTGAGTTTTGGGATTTGATGTAGTCACTTGTTCAATACGTTTTTCATAATCCACTCCCTGAAAAATTCTTTGAACAAAAATTCCTGGAGTATGAATAAAATTTGGATCTAATTCGCCAGCAGGAACAAGCTCTTCAACTTCTGCAATTGTTATCTTTCCAGCCATTGCCATCATATTATTAAAATTTGAGGCGGTATATCTGTAAATTAAATTTCCATGAGTATCGCCTTTCCATGCCTTAACAATAGCAAAATCGGCAGTCAGTGCATGTTCCAGAATATGCATTTTTCCATTGAATTCGCGTTCTTCTTTACCTATTGCAACTTCGGTACCATAACCGGCAGGCACAAAAAATGCAGGAATACCAGCACCACCTGCTCTTATTCGTTCAGCTAAAGTTCCTTGTGGATTAAGCTCAACTTCAAGTTCACCAGATAGCATTTGTCTTTCAAATTCAGCGTTTTCACCAACATACGATGCTACCATTTTTCGAATCTGCTTATTTTTTAACAAAAAGCCCAATCCAAAATCATCTACACCGCAATTATTAGAAATACAAACAAGGTTTTTAATCTGAGTTTTTGCAAGAACTCTTATAACATTTTCAGGAATACCACAAAGTCCAAAACCACCAAACATAACAGTCATGTTATCTGTCATTCCTTTTATTGCCTCTTCTGCGTTTTTTACAACTTTATTCATATATTATTTTTTTTACCACAAAGACACTAAATCTTACAAAATCTTTTTATATTTTAACGAGACTAAAATAATTAAAAAAAATTAATCAAACTGAAAAACTTCCATTGCTTTTATAACCGCATCTTCAAGTCTGTCTTTTTTTAACGGAACTTCCAAATTGTTATATTCCAGATACTCCATTAACTGCTCTGTGCTTAGATTTCCAACCATATCATGAGCTGACATTGGGCAACCACCCATACCCAGCATAGCAACGTCAAAATATCTGCAACCGGCCTTATATGCAGCATCAATCTTTCCATTTGCTTCTTCAAGTGAAACATGTAAGTGCATCCCAAGTTCAATTTTTGGGAATTCTCTTTTTACTCGGGCAAAAGAATTTGCAATAACCGCATTATCGCCAACACCTAAAGTGTCTGCAAGACTAATTGTTTTAATTCCGATATTTTGAAGTTTATCAATCGCATTTATTACCAAATCATCGTTATGCTCATCCCCATAAGGGTTTCCGAATGCCATTGAAAAATAAATTACAAGTTCTTTATTTGATTTTGAAACTAGATTTTGCATTTCCTCAATAGTCCCCAATGCACCATCAACATTAGAATTAATGTTTAATTTTAAAAAGGTGTTTGATATAGAAAAAGGGTATCCAAAATAACTTATCTCATCAAAAGCAGAACCTATTTGCGCTCCTTTTAAATTTCCAACAATTGCCAAAAGTTTTGTTTTAGTAGCAGATAAATCTAACATTTTCAAAACTTCAACAGTATCACTTAACTGAGGAATTGCTTTAGGTGAAACAAAACTACCAAAATCAATTGTATCAAAACCAACTTTTAATAAACAATTTATATATTCCGCCTTTAGTTTTGTAGGAATAAAATTCTTTTTACCCTGCATTGCATCTCTTGGTGTCGCAACAATTCTCATAGCGTGTTTTATTACAAAGATATAAAATTCAATGATTTTAAAAATGATCTTTTAGTTCATTTTTTAAAATTTTTTTGTCTATTAAATTAAATTCTCTTAGTTTTGAGTCAAATAGCGAATAAATATGAAAAAAATAATCTTAATTCTGATTACATTCTCAACTTTTATTAATTCCAATGCCGCTACATTTACTGTAACAAATACCAATGATGCCGGTGCAGGCTCATTACGTCAGGCAATAACATCTGCAAATGCAAGTCCACTCGATGCGGATAATATTGTTTTTAACATTCCCACATCAGATCCAAATTATAATGCGGCAACAGGAGTTTACACTATTACCCTAGCATCGCTTCTACCATACATAACGAGTGTAAGTGTTAGCATAGATGGAACAACTCAGCCTGGAAACACAAATCCAAACGGCCCTGAAATCTGTTTAAAAAGCACTACTAATTTATTATTTGGATTATGTTTTCCTCTTTCGGGTGGTATTGCTAAAGAAATGATAGTTAATGGATTTCAAATTGGAATACTTATTACAAAATACGGAATGTATCCAAGTGGTTCATGCCTTGTATCCGACTGCTATTTAGGTGTAAATTATAACGGAACTATTGCTGTTCCTAATGATATTGGAGTAGCTTGTTATGGGGGTGTTGCTGGAAATACAATTTCTAATAATCTGATTTCGGGTAACACAACAGCAGGAGTAGGATTAAGATCTTCTAATTCAAACATAGTACAGGGAAATAAAATTGGTACAGACAGAACAGGTATGTTTAGAGTACCTAACTACTATGGAGTAGCAATAGATTCGTCAGCATCAAATACTGTCGGGGGAACACTAACCTCACAACGAAATATTATTTCAGGAAATTCGTATGCCGGAGTAGCAATAAATACAAATATCTCGCATAATAACATTGTGAAAGGAAATTTTATTGGTGTAAATGTTAACGCAATAACAAGTGCAGATACAATTTGTAATTATTACGGAATTGCAATAAACGAATCTTATAACAATGTTATCGGAGGTAGTACTACAGGAGAAAGAAATATTATTTCGGGAAATACCGATGCAGGAATTGCTATACTTGGACTCGCTTCAACAGCAAACTCAATAAAGGGAAATTTTATTGGTGCAAATATGAATGGAACCGATTCTATTGCAAATGGTAATGGAATTTTATTAAGTGGAGCAAATAACACTATAATCGGAGGAACAACCTTTGGCGAAAAAAATGTTATCTCAGGTAATCATCTTTCGGGAATAACAATGGCATATTTTGGTACTCGTAACAATGTAGTAAAAGGAAATTATATTGGAACTGATAAAACCGGAATGAATCCTTTAAGTAATCATACTGGCATATATATTTTCAGTAATGCACATTCCAATATTATTGGTGGCTCCAGCGCAGGAGAAAGAAATATTATTTCTGCAAATTACGAAATGGGAATTTCAATGGAAGCAGCCGACAGCAACATTGTTAAAGGAAATTATATTGGTCCTGATTCTACTGGTTTAAACACTTTTAAATTTTCAAATGATACATTAATTCAAGGAAACGGATTATATTTTAATTCTAATGCTGCACACAATATTGCAGGTGGAAACAATGCCGGTGAAGGAAATATTATTTCTGGAAATCGTGTATATGGTCTGATTTATTATGGTAATTCACCATATAACTCATGCATTGGTAATTATATTGGAGTTGACAAAACTGGGAATAACAAATTGCCAAATGCAACTGGCATTTGTGTTGACGGTGGTGCAAGTCATAATCCTATTGTAAATAATGTGCTTTCAGGAAATATTGCATATGGAATTTTTATTGTAACAACTGGCACATATTACAACGAGTTAAGAGGCAATAAGATAGGAACAAATGCAGCAGGAACAGATTCTGTACCAAACCAGATCGGAGTGATTTTAGGTGGTGGAACAAAGTACAATGTTATTGGCGGAGCAACAACTGCCGATCGTAACATTATATCCGGAAATCGTTTTAACGGAATAGAAGTAGCAGATTCCAGCACAATGTTCAACAATATAATTGGTAATTATATCGGAACAAATGCGGCAGGAAATGCAGCAATACCAAATCATAACGGAATTGGCTTTGCTACTCTCCCATCAAAAAATAATATTGAAAACAACCTAGTAAGCGGAAATAAATATATTGGTATTTTACTATACGAAAGAAGTGACAGTAACACTGTTTACAACAATAAAGTAGGAACAGCTGCCGATGGTATTTCCCCGCTTGGTAATGGTGCTGCGGGAATTGTTATTGACATAAATTCTAAATATAATAAACTTGGCGAACCCGGACGTGGAAATTTAGTAGCATTTAACGATACAGCGGGTATTGTACTAAACAATACAAACGCTTTGTTTAATACACTTTCGGCAAATGTTGTATACGGAAATCCAATGATGGGAATTGACATTTTCCCATTTGGTGTAAATCCAAATGATGCTGGTGACACAGACAATGGATGCAATGGTTTAATGAATTATCCTGTTATTGTTTCTGCTATAAATAATAACGGAACTACTACTATTACAGGAACAATTGATTATACAATAAATGGAGGTCCGACAGGAATAAAAATTGAACTTTTTAAATCAGATAATGCAAATATGTTTGCTCACGGCGATGCAACAGAATACCTTGGCTCAACTATAGCTGACGCCTCAGGTAACTGGACTTTTACAAACAATACTTTATCGCTTTCGGATAATGTTACAGCAACCGCTACCGACTTATTGGGTAATTCTTCAGAATTTGCGTTAAACTCAGGTATTATTACTTCAATTGAAGAAAATAATAATAAAATAAATAATACTGGTTTAATCATATTCCCAAATCCAACAACCGACTTAATTTCTGTTTCAGGTCTTTCTGATAAATCAAAATTAGTTTTAACAGATTATACAGGTCGTGAAATACTTACCCAATACTCAATTATTGGTATGGAAACAATTATTAATCTAATAAATTTACCTAAAGGGTTATATTTATTAACCGTTATTTCAGATAATAATTTGACTATGAAACAAAAACTTATTAAACTATGAAATTAAGCTATTCTCTTCTATTTGTTATTGTTTTATCCTTTTCTTCTTTTGCTAACACATTTATTGTTAATAACACCAATGATGCAGGCACTGGTTCGTTAAGACTTGCTATTCAAAATGCAAATATTTATCCCGGAGGTCACACAATAAATTTTAATATTCCGAATACAGATCCAGGTTATAATTCCACACAAGGGACATGGAAAATTTCACTAACATCAACATTGCCAATGATAACACATAGCAGTGTTTTTATTGATGGAACATCACAAACCACATTTGCAGGAAATCCAAATCCTTACGGACCAGAAATAATGATTGATGGCGGCAATAATGCATGGGCAGATTTTGCATTTCATGTATATAATGCTTCAAACGTTACAATAAAGGGATTTATAATTGGGAGATTTGTTGTGGGGGTACAAATTTCTGGAGTGAATGCACAAAACAATACCATATGCAGTAATTACATTGGGTGCAATTATAACGCTACTGACACACTTGGAAACACTTTTGGAATATATATTTTAAGTGGTCCACACAATAATATTGTTGGCGGAAATTTATATAATTTAAGAAACATTGTCTCGGGAAATAACCATGTTGGTATCCGTGTTGTAAGTGCAAATAATAACATTATTCAAGGAAATTTTGTTGGCTTAAACAGAACCGGGAATGCTGCATTACGAAACTATGATGGGATAAGCATTGAAGGAACTTCAAAATACAATTTAATTGGCGGTTATACCCCTGCAGAAAGAAATTATGTGTCAGGAAATGTTGCCTACGGAATTCCGGTATTTGGTGCCGGATGTAATTACAATATAGTAGCAGGGAACTACGTAGGAACAGACACAACAGGTAGTTTTGCTGTTCAGAATACTTACGGTGTTTTATTTGATGATGGTGCAAGCTACAACACATTAGGCGGTAGAACACCAGGTGCAGGCAATTTATTGTCCGGTAATTCAGGATATGGCGTTTTTCTATACAATTTTGGAACATTAAAAGACACTGTAGTTGGAAACTTAATTGGAACCGATCATACAGGTTCATTAGCTTTACCAAATGCAAACGGAATAGTAATTGACGGACCATCATTTTTGCATACTATTGAGAATAATGTTATATCCGGGAATCTTCAAATGGGTATTGATATTCATATTGCCGGAAGCGACAGTAATATTATAATTAACAATAAAATAGGAACTGACATTTCAGGTTTAATTTCTATCGGAAATCAACTTGATGGAATCAGAATTGGCGAAGGACCCAAGCACAATATAATTGGTCAACCCGGTAAAGGAAATACAATTGCAAATAACGGAGGTAATGGAATTACAATTATGACAGTTGCTGAATTATACAACTCTCTCTCTTCTAATTCAATTTACAACAACGCAGGAATGGGTATAGATTTATTTCCAGCAGGACCAACAGCAAATGATGCAGGTGATAATGACACCGGTCCAAATAATCTTATGAATTATCCAAATATTGTATCTTTTGTTAATTATTCAGGAAATGACTGGATTATCAGCGGAACATTGGATAATACAACTTCGTTGGGTTGCAAGATAGAACTTTACAAAGCACACATAAATAGTTCAGGAAATGCTCAGGGAGAAATATTTTTGGGTTCCTGTATAACAAATGCTTCAGGAAACTGGACTGACACTATTTCAGGCTTAACCATTGCCGATAATATTGTAGCAACGGCAACAGATTTAAGCGGTAATACTTCTGAGTTTTCTATAAATACTGCATTATCGGTTAATTCAAATTTTGAAAATAATTTTGACATTCAGGTTTTTCCTAATCCGGCAAATGATTTTATAACTGTATTAACAAATAATACAGATATTAATTATCTTGAGCTGTTTGACATTTCAGGTAAGCTAGTAAAATCTTTTAAAACAAAATCATTGTTAACAATTTATACTGGAGATCTTGAACAAGGGGTTTATTTTCTTAAAATAATTTGCAACTCACAAGAAAAGTATAAATTAACTAAACTTTTTGTTCAATAAATCTTTTCTATAACACTATTCTTATATGACATTAGAGGTCTCTATTTTCTTAAGGTAAAAAACATGCGATATTATTTTGATATTCTGCAAGAATAAAGTACTTTGCACTTTGTAAATTATTCAAAACATTTTTTATATTTAATAAATATTATAAAATTATTAGTCATGAATAAATTTAAAATTCTACTCTTGAATGTAGTATTCATTACATTTTTATTTTTCTCACTAAACTCTTTTTCACAACAAAAAATATGGAATGCAAAAATTAACACTGTTCAGTCTATTATTGAAAATAACGGTCAGTTTCCGGATATTAACGGAACAAAAGTTTTATATGCTTTTCTTGGCAATAAAGAAAAATTTTATTTCACTAACAAAGGTTTAATAATTAGACTTGATACGGTTTTATTTAAGAGATCTATTGGCACAAGATTAAAAGAAATATTTAGTAACAAAGAAAGCGAAGAAAAAGATAATGCGATTGAAAAATTTTATCTGTTATATTCTGAATGGCAAAACATTAACACTGATATAAAAATTGAAACTTCTGATAAAACTGAAGGATATTTTACTTTTGGAATACATAAAAACATTTGTAACGGGTACAAAAGAGTAATATATAAAAACATTTATCCGAATATAGACATAGAGTATTTTATACCTGAAGAAAAAACCGGAATTAAATATAACATTATTCTCCATCCAGGAGCAGATATCTCAAATATTTCATTAAAATATAGCGGAGATGTTAACCAAATGACAATGGATAATAACGGTAATATTATCATTAAAACTCCTTTACACAATATTGTTGAGCATTCTCCAAAAAGTTTTTATTCAGCTGACCTGGGTGATGTTGCCTCGTCTTATTTATTACAAAATAATTTAATAACATTCTATATTTCAGATACAAATAGTGATAAAACAATAATTATTGATCCATGGGTTTCTGGATTATTGATGTCAGGCAACGATTGGGGTTACGATGTTGATTATGATTCAAATAACAATTTGTACGTATATGTTCACGATTATACAAATTCTGTTTTATGTATAAAGAAATATTCTTCATTAGGAAATTTAGAATGGACGCATTTAACTTCAACTTACATAGCTGATTACGAAGGTAATTTTATGGTTGAAAAATTATCTAACAAAGTTTATATTTCTGATGGATATTGTTCAGTAGGAGATAGAGCATATAGACTAGATGTTACAGGCATTGCCGACGGGTATTCTTCTCAGCAAAACCCAAATTTTGAGGAAATCTGGGATATTGCTTATGACAATAACTCCAACAGAATAATTGCTTTGGGCGGAGGTACAACATCTAATTTAAACGGAGGTATAATAAACCCAACAACAGGAACAGTTTGGACAGCAAATTTTACCGGACTACAAGGTGAGGGTCAGGATATTACCTGCAATACTATTGATGATAATGGAAATTTATTTGTTGTATATGCTTATTCTTCATTTGGTTCAAATGGACATTTAATTTCATTAGTTAATAGTACTCTTAATGGACATATTTGGCAGGTTAGCCATGGCATGTATGGTTTTCAGGAACTTTCTAATCATTGCCCAAATAATACCTGCGCCTTTCATTCAAATGCATATAATGGATTAGATGCTAACAACAGCTATTTGTATTACTATGACGGAGGTGGATTAGCTGCTTATAATAAATCTACAGGATCTCAAATTGCTGCCACATCTGTCGGCTTTTCAGGAACATGGTACACTCCTTTATATCAGGGGGGAATTGCTGTTGATGATTGTAATAATATATATTTAGGTGGAAATAATAGCAATATTCTGATTTATAACTTTAACGGCACTTCATTTACACAAACAGGAAATATTCCCTTAGGCTGGTCTGGCAACCAAACTGTATTTGATATAAAGCTGGATAAAACCACTAATTATTTATTTGTTTCGGGACATAGTAACGTAGGAGTTTATGCTGCACCTTTAAACTGTAACATTTTGCAATGTATTATTGACAATATTGTTATAGATAGTATTGGTTGCGTTCAAAATAATTTTTTTGACTTAGCCGGCAGCATATATATTTCAACACCACCAGATTCTTCTACCCTAACAATAACAGATCAATCAAGTGGAATTTCCCAGATAATACAACCACCATTTACAAATCAGATTAATTTCCAATTTAATAATTTGCCGTTTTCAACGCTGCAGCATGTAATTAAAACCTCTTTTTCAGGCTCATACAATTGTAATTATTCAGTAAATTATAATTTACCACAAGAAATTATGTTAAGTGGAAATATAATAAACTCTTCCTGTGGAAATAATAATGGTACTGCAATAGTAAATATAATTTCAGGAGGTATTCCCAGCTATTCATATCAATGGTCAACAGGCACTTCAACAATTAACACAACAAATACAACAAATTTAATTTCTGGATTAGCTGCTGGCGTTTATATAGTAACTGTTACAAATGGGAATGGATGTATTACAACTAAAATTTTTAATATAAATGATGGGACACATACCGTAGCAATTATTCAAAATCAACAACCAAGATGTAATGGATTATGTGATGGCATTTTAACTGCAAATGTTTCTGGTTCTGGTTTAATTTCACCTTATAATTACGTATGGTCTAATGGTCAAAGTCATTCTATAAGCAATTCGATTTCTGACACGTGCCTTAACCTTTGTGCCGGACTTGTTTCTGTTACCGTTACAGATAGCATAGGCTGCCATGCTGTGTCTTCTATTGTTTTAGAACAACCGAATGTTTTAACCTCAACAGTTACTTCATTTAATCCAAGTTGTATTGGCAATTCTAATGGAAGTTCTTTAATCAATGTAAATGGTGGTATAACACCATACACATATTTATGGTCAAATGGACAAACTTCACCATTAGCAATAAATCTAACCGACGGAAATTATTCTGTTACTGTTAATGATGCAAATAATTGTTCAATAACAAATAGTACAACTATTGTTAATCCACAAACAATTAATGCAGGATTTACATTTCTGTCAGATAGTTTATCTGTACAATTTACAAATACTTCATCTGCAAACAGTATTTATTTGTGGCATTTTGGTGATGGATCAACTTCAACATTACCTAACCCATATCATACTTTTCCAACAAATGGCACATACAATGTTTGCCTAACAGTTCAAAATCAATGCGATTCAATAGTAACATGCCAGAATATTACAGTTAATTTGTTAAATATAAATGAAATCGACATTAATGACTTCTCTGTTTATCCAAATCCTGCTCATGATAATATTACAATAAAGTTTGCAAAACCAGGATATTATAAATTAGAAATAATTGATGTCTTGGGCAAACCTGTAAAAACCTTTGAGGACAGTTTTTCTGGCGAAATACTATTAAATAAAATTAATCTTAGTACTGGTAATTACTTAATTAAGCTTACAAATATTAAGGAAAACACAAGCCTAACAAAAAGCTTAATTATTAAATAATTAATCTAAGGAATCCTATAAATAACTTAGCTAATCGGGATTTAAAATCCCGATTTACATATTTCCGGATTTCAAATCCTGAAAAGCAAAAAAGCTGTAAACACTAACTATTAATTAATTTATGGAATCAGATAAATCACATATTCACTGTTTTCCCCAACTCTTTCAAATGAAAGTTTTTGTGAAATATGTGTCAATACATGTGTAACTCCAAACTTCTTTAGTGCAATAAAACTCTGCTCGGTTAAATCATTGTAATTTTCATTTGCCTGACGTGTAACATCAAACCCCCTTAATTTTCCTCTGTAATCGATTTTATAAACACAGGTTACACGCTGCATCCACTCTACTATTCCGGCTTTAGAATGTACCGGTAATTTATAATCAACATAAGTACTTCGCTGACCGTGAAATTTTAATTCAGTAAAATCAATTGGAACAACAAAACAAGCATTAACAGGAGTTTTATTTTTTGCAATTCTTGAAATTTCTACTGCTGCATCAGTGGAGAGATAAGGCTCAAAATCATATTTCACTTTCCATGGCAACTTGTAGGGGAATAATGAAATAACAATGATTACAAATATTACAATACCTGCATTAATTAATCTCTTCCATTTAAATATTCTGGCTTCTATAATTTGTTTTACTGCTTTTTCTAAAATTGCAAACAAAGCAATTACCCCAAGCATCTCTACCCATATTGTTGATTTAAACCATTGGGTTGAAGCAACAGTTTGATTGTGTAAAATCTCAACAAAAAACGAATAAACAATACATCCCATTAGTACAACAAAAACAAAATACATTATTTCAGATATCTTATTTTTATAATACAACAATGCCACTCCAAATAATGGAATAAGTATCATATAATTTCTTAAAGGAAAATAAGATGGAATAAAATGATGCGGATTTCGGAAACTAAAAAAAACATCAAAAATATATTTGCCGGGAACATATACTTCATTATATTTTGTTATTGCAGGAATAATAAAAGGTAAAGAGATAACAGTTGAAGGTAATATCAGCAACATTAAATTTTTGAAAATTATTTTTTTATCTGATTTTACTGAAGTTAATAAAATAACCAGTGAACTAACTACTAATAACTGAATTCCAACTAAGGGCTGAAATAATAAAGAGCACGAAAATAATAATGAGGCTAAAAAATATTTTTTCTTAATGAAAAGCCAAAGACCCCAGACCCCAATTGCCTTTGCCGGCAAGCTAGGAATAAATGAATTATAATAAAGTTCATTGCTTCCTATATGAATATTATAAAAACCAATAAATAATGCCATTATTGCTAACCACCTAACCCATTCGCTTTGAATAAACTTAGAGGCAATTTTTCTAACTCCGAGCAATAACATTATTGAAAAAAGAAAATGAAAAACAAAGCTTAAAAAGGATAGATTTTTACCTGCTAAAGAAATAAAATATCCATAAAACGTTCTTTCGTTTGGTGTTTGATGAGCAAGAGATTGAATATAAAAATCATTTGCATAAAGCGAATTGTTATTTAGGTAAAAACCATAAGCTGCCTGAGCATGATCACTTCTTCCCAATTCGTAACCATGATGTAAAAACAATAAAACATAAACTGCAATTGCAGCAAATAAAGTAAACAATGATTTTTTAAAGTTCATAAACGAAGATAAGATGTTTTACATCTAATTTCCAAAAATATAAAAAGAAAGCGAATTAAACTATAATTTACACTCGATTCATCGATCAACACAGCTTACGTTATGAATGACAAAATTTATTATATTTGAACTTCATATAATTCTAAAGTAAAAACAGTTAAATGACCCTTAACCATTGCATAACTTTTATAATTTTATCAATTATAATAACTTTACAGTGCAATGGACAGAAAATAAATACAGATATGAAAAACCGTAAAGCATATGTAGCAGGTAAATTCTATCCCGAAGAGAAAACCGAACTACTGCAAGAATTAAAAAAACATTTTGCAAATGCAAAACCAAATTTAACAAATAACACAATTGCTGTTATTTCTCCTCATGCCGGCTATGTTTTTTCTGGGCAAGTTGCAGCATCAGCTTTTAATCAAATTGAAATAAATAATAATTATGAAAATGTGTTTATTCTGGCTTCTAGCCATGTAATGGCTTTTGATGGTGTTTCTGTATATTGCGACGGAAACTACGAAACTCCCTTAGGTGAAATAACTGTAAACACAACATTGGCAAAGAAACTTGTTCTGGAAAATAGCGAACTTATTCATAATTACCCTCAAGCACATTATACTGAGCATTCTATTGAAGTTCAGCTACCATTTTTACAATACAAATTAGAAAAAAAACTGCAAATTGTTCCGATAATTTTAGGAACCGATAATCCTGCTGATTGTAAAAAGCTTGCAGAAATTCTAAAACCATATTTTAATTCTAAAAATTTATTTATTGTTAGTAGTGATTTTTCACATTACCCATCATATAACGATGCACAAAAATCAGATATGGCAACAGCTTCGGCAATATTAACAAATAACCCTAATGAATTAGTAACAGCAATTGCAAATAACAGAAAAGCAAAAACAGGAGGATTGGTTACCAGTCTTTGTGGATGGACATCGGTACTTACGCTAATGTATATGACCGAAAATAATTCTGACTTTATTTATTCTGAAATTCAATATCAAAACAGTGGAGATTCTCCTTATGGCGACAAAGTAAAAGTTGTGGGTTATCATGCCATTGCTATTTCCAAACAAATTACAAATAAAAAAGATAAAATTACTTTTTCTCTTTCACAAAGTGAAAAAACCACATTACTAAAACTTGCAAGAAATACAATTAAAAATTATTTAGAAAACAGTAAAGATTCTACTATTTATGATTATACAGCCAATTTAAAAACCTCATGTGGTGCTTTTGTAACACTTCACAAAAACGGAAAATTAAGAGGATGTATCGGAAGTTTTTCTCAAGATTCTGCACTGTATAAAATTATACAGAATATGGCAATTTCATCGGCAATACACGATAGCCGATTCTCACAAGTTATTGCTTCCGAACTTGACAGTATAAAAATTGAAATTTCTGTTTTAACCCCACTTAAAAAAATTAATTCATTAGATGAATTCGAGCTTGGCAGGCATGGCATTTATATAAAACAAGGCAGAAATTCAGGAACTTTCCTACCTCAGGTTGCATCAGAAACAAATTGGACCAAGGAAGAGTTTATAGGGCATTGTTCAAGAGATAAAGCAGGAATTGGCTGGGATGGCTGGAAAAACGCAGAACTATATGTATATGAGGCAATTATTTTTGCAGAGTAATATAAATGTGAAAAGAACTTAAAATAATATATTTAGATATTAGACTTTTCTAAAAAATCGTAAATTTACATTCTAATTATTTTAAATAAATGAAATTGTTTGTTTATACTTTGATATTTATAACTACCTGGATTACTGTTATTCAGGGGTGTAAAAAGCATAATGAGATTATCCCTGTTGAAGATAGCTTATTATATACCACAGAAGAAGTTTTAAATATTTATTATGCAGATTCAACTCAACCATTTCAAATTCTTTCAGCTTTTAATACTGCACATGCAGAAATTTTAAAGAAACATTCTCACAATGTTAAAATTTCAAGCGACACAACTAAGTATTTAGTTAACCGAATGTTTCGCACAATTTCGAATTATCAGGGAAACATTAACGGAATAACCGCACCTGAGATAGGAATTAACAGAAATATAATTATTCTCAAAAGAAAAGATAAAACAGGTAATCCATTCGAGGTTTTTATTAATCCTAAAATTACACAGCATTCTAATGCCTCAACAGAAATACAGGATAGCTGTATTACTTCACCCGGCGTTTTTCCATCATACATTACACGATATAATTTAATCTCTGTTGAGTATTATTCAATGGACGGCAGACATCATTCAGAAATGATTGAGATGGAAACTGCTGCTATTCTTCAACACGAAATGGCTCATTTAAACGGCGGAGTACTTGCATTTACAGTTGATCCGCTTGCATTTACGGGATCAGAAATTGATACAATTATGGCTGATACTTTAGCCATGAGAATTTATCTTACTACAAATCTTGCCGATTCAATGGTTCTAAGAAAAACCTCTGTTAATGTTCGACCCGATTCGACAAATGCTGTATTGATTAGAATTATTAGCAGAATGAGAAAAGCTTTAGCCTCAACCTCTGGTGGTGTTGGAATTGCAGCTCCTCAAGTTGGTATAAACAGAAATATAATTTTAGTAAAACGACTTGATAAAATTGGAAAACCAGTGGAAGTGTATCTAAACCCTAAAATCGTAAATACTACAACAAAAATGATAAATTTTGCCGGCGATGGCTGTCTTTCTATACCTAATGTTACAAAAACTACAGTAAGATTTGCAGCTGTTGGAATTGAATACGATTTACCTGACGGAACACATCACTCTGAAATTGTTGAAGGCTTTTCGGGAGCAAATTTTACCGCAGTAATCTTTCAACATGAGATTGATCACTTAAATGGAATTTTATTTATAGACAGAGCATTATAATAATTAACAATAAACCTTAAAAAACAGAAAAAATGGGACTATTTGATAAATTGAAAGCGGAATTCATAGACATTGTAGAATGGCTGGATCCAACAAATAACGTAATGGTTCATCGTTTCGACCGTCGTAACAACGAGTTGAAAAATGGAGCTAAACTAACAGTAAGAGAGACTCAGGTTGCAGTTTTTATTAACGAAGGTCAGTTAGCCGACGTTTTTAAACCAGGCATGTACACTTTAACTACAGAAAACTTACCAATTTTAGCAACTTTAAAAGGATGGAAATATGGTTTTAACTCACCATTTAAGGCTGAAGTTTATTTTTTAAATACCAAAACTTTTACCGATTTAAAATGGGGAACTCCAAACCCAATAATGCTTCGCGACGCAGAATTCGGTCCTATCCGTATTCGTGCTTTTGGTAGTTATACAATGAAAATTGGTGATCCTGTAAAATTCATTAAAGAAATTGTAGGAACCGACGGTGAATTTACTACCGAAAAAATAACAGAGCAAATTAAAAACGTAGCTATAACAAGGTTTACTGATGCAATTGCAGAAAGTAAGATTCCTGTATTAGATATGGCTGCAAATTATAACGAAGTTTCTAAATTCTGTGAAGATAAAATAAAACCAGAGATTCAGGAATATGGTATTGACATGACAAAATTCCTTATTTCTAATATCTCATTACCACCTAATGTTGAAGCTGCTTTAGACAAACGCTCAAGCATGGGTATTATTGGTGATATGGGTAAATTCACACAATTTTCGGCTGCTGAAGCTATGACTGCTGCTGCAAATAATCCTGCAGGTGGCGGAGCTGCTGCCGGTATGGGAATGGGAATGGGTTTTGGAATGGCAAATCAAATGATGGGTGCAATGAATCAGGCACAACAACCACAACAAAATGCACCAGCACCTCCCCCAATGCCACCAGCTTTAGCATTTCATGCTGTAATTAACGGACAACAAGCCGGTCCATATGATTTAAATGCTTTAAAACAAATGGTAATGCAAAACCAACTGACAAAAGAAACATTAGTATGGCGTCAGGGAATGGCCGGTTGGGAAGCAGCAGGTAATGTTGGTGAACTTATTCCTGTTTTTGGAGCGGTTCCACCTCCAATGCCACCAGTACCACCAATTCCACCACAACAATAATTTAATTAATACCGGTTGAAGTTTTCTTCAACCGGTTATTTTTTGCACATTATTATAATTCAAATTTTTTTTTGAACTTTATTTTTTATGGAAGAAGAAGTAAAACTGTCAACAACAAATCAGGCCGAAGTTACCTGTAAAAACTGTGCAGCAAAATTGACTTTTGCACCAGGAACAACTTCATTAAAGTGCGAATACTGTGGAGCAGAAAACGAAATAGAAGTTAAAAATGACGCTGTTCAGGAAGTAGATTTTGAATCATTTATATCTGAGAAATATGCTAACATTCAGAAACAGGAAATTAGTACTGTACGTTGCGAAGGATGTGGTGCTCAAACCACTTTCGACCCAAACGTTGTTTCTGAACTTTGTCCTTTTTGCGGAAGTGTGCTAGTTGTTAAGAATCCAACTTCTCAATCCATTGTAAAACCAGGCTCTCTACTTCCATTCAAAATTGACACTAATAAAGCATTTGGTCAGTTTCAAACATGGTTAAGAAAATTATGGTTTGCTCCTTCCGATTTAAAAAAGTTTGCAACTCAACAGGAAAAGTTAAAAGGAATGTATATTCCTTACTGGACTTACGACTCTAAAACTTATTCGAGATATACCGGTGAACGTGGAGATGATTATCAGGCAACTGAAACCTATACGACAACCGAAAACGGAAAATCTGTAACAAAAACCAGAACAGTAACAAAAACCCGCTGGCATTCTGTTAGTGGCAGTGTTAACAATACATTTGACGATGTTCTAGTTTTAGCAAGTAAGTCACTTCCAAAAACCCATACAGAAAAACTGGAACCGTGGGATTTAAAAGAATTAATAAACTATGATGAAAAATTCTTAAGCGGTTTTAGAACTGAAACTTATCAGATTGACATGAAAGACGGTTTTACTGAAGCAAAAACTAAAATGGAACCTGTTATTCGTAATACTGTTAACAAAGATATTGGTGGCGATCATCAAAGAATTTCAACATTAAGCACATCATATAACGATATTACATTTAAACATATTCTTTTACCTGTTTGGATTAGCGCTTATCGTTATAATGATAAAATATATAGATTCCTTGTGAATGGACGTACCGGTGAAGTACAGGGAGAACGACCATGGAGCTGGATTAAGATTAGTCTTGCTATACTAGCAGGATTAGTAATTATTGGTGGAGTTATTTGGCTATATAATACTTACGGCAAATAACAAAGTACATGAATGGACTTAAGCTATTGCCTGTTTTTGTTTCGTTTTTGCTTATTGCAGCTCATTTTTTAAGAACAGGTCTATACTTTATAGTTATTTTAATTCTTGCTATTCCATTTATTTTATTTATTAAAAAAATGTGGATAGCAAGAACTATTCAGCTACTTCTTATTTTAGCTTCTTTAGAATGGATTAGAACGATCTTCGTTTCAATTGAAGAAAGACATGCTTATGGGGAACAATGGGTAAGGCTAGCTATTATATTGGGATCAGTAGCTCTTTTTACTGCAGGATCCTCACTTGTTTTTCTTTTCAGATCACTAAAAATAAGATATAAACTTTAAAATAAGTATAATTTCTTAATAATATTAATTGTACAGCATTGAAAATATAAAGAATACATAATGATTTCAAAATACAATGTCCTTATTATTGGCTCTGGAGCACGTGAACATGCATTTGCTTGGAAAATAAAACAAAGTTCAAGAATTAATAAACTTTTTGTTGCACCTGGCAATGCAGGAACTTCAGAAATTGCTGAAAACATTCTACTTTCTGTTAATGACTTTGAAGCAATTAAATCCGCTGTTTTAAAGAATGATATTAACATGGTTCTAGTCGGACCAGAAGATCCGATAGTAAATGGTATTACAGACTTTTTTGAAAATGATGACTTGCTAAAAGACGTTTTAATAATTGCTCCAGGAAAATCCGGTGCACGTTTAGAAGGAAGTAAATCATTCTCAAAGCAGTTTATGGTAAAATACAATATCCCTACTGCAAAATATCACATTGTAACCGAGCATAGTTTAGATGAAGGAATTGCATTTTTATCCACTTTTAACCCACCATACGTTTTAAAAGCTGATGGTTTAGCTTCTGGAAAAGGAGTTTTGATAATACATAAAAGAGATGAAGCAATAAATTCTTTAAAAGAAATTTTAGCAGGTAAGTTTGGCGAGGCCGGTAAGACTGTTGTAATAGAACAATTTCTGGAAGGTATTGAAATGTCAACGTTTGTATTAACTGATGGGCATAATTATGTTTTACTGCCAGAAGCTAAAGACTATAAACGCATTGGTGAGGGTGATACTGGTTTAAATACAGGTGGTATGGGAGCAGTTTCTCCAGTTCCTTTCCTTAATCCTGAATTACAAAAGAAAATTGATACTTTGGTAATACACAGAACAATTCATGGGTTAAGAGCGGAAAACATTAATTTTAAAGGATTTATTTTTATTGGATTAATGATTTCAAATAACAACCCCTATGTAATAGAATATAACATCAGAATGGGTGACCCTGAAACAGAGGTTGTTATACCGCGCATAGCAAATGATTTTGTGGATTTGCTTGAAGCAACTGCATTAAAAAAGCTAGATCAACAACACATTGAAATAAAAAAAGAAACTTTTGCAACAATTATTGCTGCTTCAAAAGGTTATCCTGAACATTTTGAAAAAGGAAAAATTATTTCTGGACTTAAAAATGAGACTGAGAGTTTAGTCTTTCATTCCGGAACAACGTTCAATAATAATGACATTTTAACAAATGGGGGAAGAGTATTGGCAGTAAGTTCCTCTGGTAAAGATATTCAATCTGCAGTTAATACTTCAGTTAACACCTTACAGAACATTAAATTTGATGGGATTTATTTCAGAAAAGATATAGGTTACGAATTTATATAATGTATGTTTTCAAAACTAATAAACACATCAGTTCCATCAAATTTCTTTATAATTCCACTTGTTGTTTTAGCTGGTTGGTGGTCGTTTTTTTTAGGAATAAACCCTGTAGTCTGGAATAACAGTAAAAGCATTATTTTCTCACAATTACCTCAGGAAATTTTCACATATCCATTTGGAGGATTAATTAATTTAATAACAATAATAATAATCTCATTAACATTAATTCCATTTACAACAAAGTATTTTCATGGAACAACAGGAAACGTTTTACCATCTATAATCTTCATTTCATTTTCTAGTCAGATTCAGTGGATCTCATCTCAGGGCACATCACTTATTGCAATGCTTCTTTTTATTTATATCGTTAGAAATTTATTTGAAGTTTATCATCAAAGCAGAGTGTTTGAGTTGGTTTTTAATGCCGGCTTTTTAACCGGATTATCAGCATTAATATATTTTCCTTCAGTCCTTTTATTGATATTCTGTTGGGCAACTATAGTGTTATTGCGCCCATTTAGTTTCAGAGAATTTTTTACAGTTTTAATTGGTTTTTTATTGCCTTTTATTTTTACACATGCAATCTTTTTATTATTAAATCAAGAACAATCTTTTTTGGATTTTTTTAATAACGTATTTGCACTAACTTATATTAAGTTAAGCGGCATAAAAGAATTTTCTTGGTGGCTGTTTTTGGGACTTTTTTCTTTTTGGGGAATTACAAAAACACTCTTCTCGGGTAGCCTTAAAAAAATTGTGATAAGAAGATATTTCTTTTCATTTCTTATTGCTTTTATTCTATTTGCAGTATTGCTTTTAAGTCCATATTCGGATATGGGATTACTTTCTTTTCTAATAATTCCACTTTCCTTTTTTGTGTCAATTTCAATGGCCTCAATAAGAAAACATTATTATGCTGACTTTTTTATTGTTTTGATCATTGTTATCCAAGTATTATTACAAATTCAGGGGATTTAATATGCTTTAATAATTGTTTTATTAAATTATTTATAACCTAAAAAGGGTTACCAGCCCCTTATTTGATAAAAACATCGCTTTGCAATCTGATTAGAATTGATAAATAATAACTATTAAATCTCATTGAAACCAAGTTAAAACTCGCTTGTAACCGCTAACAATTCTTTATTTTCAGCAATCCAAAGCAATAAACTATTGTTCCGGGGTGGTAATTGTAATTTCTGGCATATTCGTGAACGATAATTCTCAATTGTTTTTTCTGAAAGAAAAAGTAATTCGGCTATTTCTTTTGAAGTTTTATTCTGACTGACAAGTTTAAGAGTTTTTAACTCTGCCTGTGAAAGCGATTTAAGTAATCCAATAATGTCCTTTTTAATTTTATCCTCGTGTAAATATGCAGTATAGTGTTTGTCGAGACCTGGACCAATATATCTTATCCCTTTAAGAACATGGTCAATGCATTCTATTATTTCTTTTGTTGCAAAATCTTTTAACAAGTAACCAAAAGCTCCTAAATGAAAAGCTTTTTTAAGCATCTCACTATCTCTATACATTGTTAATATTACCACTTTTGTAGAAAGCGACTCTTGAATAACACAACTACACAGTTCTAATCCATCCATCTCGGGCATATTAATATCAAGTATTGAAACATCCGGATTTTCTCTTTTTATACCCTCAAGAGCTTCAACTCCATTCTTACATTCAATAATTATAACGTTATTAAAATTTTCTTGCAAAATACTTTTTAACCCACTTCTGAAAATAGGATGATCGTCTGCAATAAGTAATTTCATTGTTCGAATTATTATTGTTTAAATTTAAGTGTTAACCTGAATCCCTTTTCGTTTTTTTCTTCTATTTCAACGTTTCCGTTTATAATCTTTGCCCTTTCCTGAATTGACAAGATACCCATCCCTCCTATATTTCTTTTGTTTTTTAACCCTATTCCGTTATCCATATATGTAAAAACAAATTCATCATTAATTTTTTTAATTGAAGCCTTTAAACCCGATGCACCTGAATGTTTGATCGTATTATTAACACATTCCTGAACTATCCTAAAAATATTTGTTTGTATATCTATGGACAATGAGAGTACCGATTCATCAATATCATAGCTACATTCCAATGTTTTTAATGATTGAAGGTCTTGCATTAAAGAGGCAATAGCTCTAATTAATCCAATTTTTTCAAGATTTGAAGGATATAAATTTCTTGAAATTTCTCTGGTTTGATTAATTACTTTTGCCAATTCATCTTGAATTTCATCAGATTGCAAGTTGTTAATTACTTTTGATTTAATAATTGAGAGAGACTGTCCTATATCATCATGCAAATCCATTGAAATTCTTTTTCGCTCTTGCTCAATATTCATTATTAACAACCGGCTAAATTGCTCTTGTTCTTCTTTTAATTTTCGTAAGTACCTGTTATAATAATATATTACTATTGTTATTAATATTATTATTGCAATACCAATTACAAGCCATTTATTGTTTTTTTCTTTTTGATTACTTATTTCAAGTAACATAGATCTGGTCTTCTCTTTCTCTAATTCTGCTTCCTTTTGTTGAACCTTATAGTTATACTGCAAATCCTCTATAATCTTATTATTCAGATTATTATTTATACTGTCCCTGATTTTTATATAATTTAAATAATTTTCCAGTGACTTTTCGTAATTCTTTTTTATAAATTCTTTCTTATATAACAAATAACAATAATTAGATTTTGCTTCTAGGTTATTTGTTCTTACAATTACCTCGTTTGTAAGTTCTAAATACTTTTCAGCTTCTGTAATATTATTAGTTTCAAAAAGAATTAAAATCTTTCCCATATATGCATGAGACAATTCGTTTAATAAATTATTCTTATTTAGAATTGCAATTGAAGAATCATAGTAACAATTTGCAATATCATACTCTTTGTTGTTAAAAAATGTACTTCCTGTATTAGCATAAATATTTGAAAGTTCTCTGGGTAAATTATTGTTTTTGGTATATATTATTGCTTCATTTAAAACAACCCTTGCTTTGTCCGACTCTTTATTAAGTATTTGAGCCAAGCAAATATTTAGTTTTAAATGATTTGCCAACCTTTTATTATTCCCTTTCTCGGCTAACTTTAAACCAACATAAAAATCTGACAAAGCTTCTTTTATCTGGCCAGAACCAAGTTTTATTAAACCAAGATTATTTTTAAATACGCCCTGATAATATTCAAGTTTTTTTTCTTCAGATAATGACAAACCGCTATAATACAATTCTGCTGCTTTTTTTATTTCATTTTTTGATTCTTTTATTATCCCTAACAAATTATACAATTCAAGAATATTGCTATAATCTTTTTCAAGCTGAGCTATTTCAAGTAGCTGATATAATGCTTTTTCTGATTTTATTTTATTTCCTTTTTCAAATTGCATATATACTAATCTGATTTTTGCCAGATTTATCCAATGTCTTGACTTAGCTAATTCTGCTTCTTTTAGACTTAGCTTAAAATATTCAATTGCTTTTTCTAACCTATGAGTATAAAAAAAATAGCTTCCATAATATAAATGTACTTCAGCTTTTGTTTCATTTAACGAAGATAGTGAAATGGCTTCCTGTCCCTTGCGAAACATCAATGTAGAATCAAAAAAAGAGGCATCCTTTACATCTAATAACAGGTGCTTTATATCTGTTTGCTGTTGCGCAAAGCATAAATTAAAAATTAACACATATAGGAGACAAATTATTAACCTAATTTTCATTTAATTATCTTTTGAAATGGATAGGCTCATAAATTACAAATATTAACTACACAAAATATTAATAATAAAGTTTATAATTATCATTATCCACCTATTATTTTCAACAGTAATATTTAATAAAATTTCATTCCATAATAAACAAAAGGTGCTACCCCTCTTGATTAATCGTTATAATAAATCAATTTTGTACCTGTTTTCATAGTTAAGAAAGTAAGGGTAATTGGTTTAAAATTTCATTTTGGTTTATGAAATTTTAGCGAAGTGAAAATTTTTCTTATTGCACTTCGAATTCTGTTTGTAGGTAAAAAACCGGCTCTCGCCGGTTTTTTTTGATTATAAATCTCATCTAAACTACAATTAAATAATTTAGCAGATTCATTGTATCTTTGCGCATCATGGAACTCTCATTTGATATTATTGTTGTAGGTGCAGGTCATGCCGGTTGCGAAGCCGCTGCTGCTGCCGCAACTCTTGGTTCAAAAACTTTACTCATTACTCACGACATGACAAAAATGGCGCAAATGTCGTGCAACCCAGCAATGGGTGGAATTGCAAAAGGGCAAATTGTTAGAGAAATTGATGCTTTGGGTGGGCTGGCAGGAATTATTAGCGATAAAACAACCATTCAATTCAGAATGTTAAATAGATCTAAAGGACCTGCTATGTGGAGTCCACGAGCACAATGCGATAAAACTCTGTTTACATTTGAATGGAGAAAAGAGCTTGAGTCAATTCAAAATTTAAGTTTCTGGCAAGATGATGCAATTGAATTAATTATTAAAAACAAAAAAGTTTGTGGTGTAAAAACCCGAATGGGAGTTGAATTTTCTGCTGAAGCAATTGTTCTAACAAATGGAACTTTTTTAAACGGATTAATTCATATTGGAAAAGAAAGTGTTTCGGGAGGAAGAATCTCTGAAGCAGCTTCTTTTGGTTTAACTCCACAACTTGTAGAATTAGGTTTTTCTGTTGGAAGAATGAAAACCGGAACACCTGCACGCCTTGATGGAAGAACTATTGATTTTAATAAATTAATAGAACAAAAAGGTGATAAAATTGCCGGGAAATTCAGTTACCTGCCAACAATAAAATCAAACTTAACACAACGCAGTTGTTTCATTGCTCATACAAGTAAAGATGTTCATAATATACTTGAAACTGGTTTTACCGACTCGCCAATGTTTAACGGAACAATTCAAAGTACAGGTCCAAGATATTGCCCAAGTATAGAAACTAAACTTGTAACTTTTAGCGATAAAAATAGTCACCAATTATTTATTGAACCCGAAGGCGAACAAACAGAAGAATATTATATAAACGGATTCTCTAGCAGCCTTCCCTGGGAAGTACAATATTCTGCTTTAAGAAAAATTGAAGGATTAGAAAACGTTAAAATCTTCCGCCCCGGATATGCAATCGAATACGATTATTTTGACCCAACACAATTGCACCCAACATTAGAAACAAAGCTTATCGAAAACCTGTTTTTTGCAGGACAAATAAATGGAACAACAGGATACGAAGAAGCCGGAGCACAAGGATTAATGGCGGCAATAAATGCACATCAAAAAATTAATAATTCCACCTCATTAGTCTTAAATAGAAACGAAGCATACATTGGAGTTTTAATTGACGATCTTGTAACAAAAGGAGTCGACGAACCCTATAGAATGTTTACTTCAAGAGCTGAATATAGAATCTTACTTCGTCAGGATAATGCCGATTCGCGACTCACAAAAATTGGTCTCGATTTAGGATTGGCAACAAAAGACCGTTACGATGTATTACAAAATAAAACGAAATTTACATCTGTAATTTCTACGTTTTTAAAAGACATTTCTGTCGATCCAATTCTTGTAAATCCGATGTTAGAACTTGCCGGAACTTCCACCATAAATCAAAAAATTAAAGCCATAGATTTGCTGGGTCGACCACAAATAAATGTCATAGATTTACTAAAATTCATTCCAGAATTTGCTCCTATTGAACAAGAAATTCCACTCGAATTGAAATCAGAAATTTTAGAAAGCTGCGAAATTGAAATCAAATATAGAGGCTATATCGAAAGGGAAAAACAACTTGCGAACAAACTTTTGAAATTCGAAGAGCTATCTATTCCTGCCGATTTTGAGTACGAAAAACTTTCATCGTTATCAACTGAGGCCAGACAAAAATTAGCTAAAATTCAACCCAAAACAATTGGACAAGCATTAAGAATTCCCGGCGTATCTCCGTCGGATATAAATATACTTTTAGTATTTCTTGGCAGATAAAAAATGTCGAGTTTCACGTGAAACAAAAATAAATGAATACAATTAAAGGAAATATAGTTGACGTTGTAAACAAAGAAATTTACAAAGGAGAAATCTTTTTTACAGATGTAATCGAAAAAATCGAAAGGAAAAACGTTGAAGAAAATGAGTATATTTTACCTGGTTTTGTTAATGCACATGTACATATAGAAAGCAGTATGCTTTCTCCTTTTGAATTCTCAAAACAAGTAGTAAAACATGGTACTGTTGCGGTAGTTACCGATCCTCACGAAATAGCAAATGTACTTGGAATTGAAGGTGTAAACTATATGATAGAAAATGCTAAAAACGGACCAATAAAAGTATTTTTTGGCGCACCTTCTTGTGTTCCTTCAACAACATTTGAGAGCTCTGGTTCTGTAATTAATTCGAAAGATATTGATGAACTTTTATCAAGAAAGGAGATTTTTTTCCTAAGCGAAATGATGAATTTTCCAGGAGTAATTTTTGGAAATAAAGAAGTACACGCTAAATTAAATGCAGCTAAAAAATATAATAAACCAGTAGACGGTCATGCCCCTGGTTTAAGTAAAATTGACATTCAAAAATATATTTCGAGTGGAATTTCTACCGATCATGAATGCTTCAATATTCAAGAAGCATTAGATAAAATTAACTTTGGAATGAAGGTTCAAATTAGAGAAGGAAGTGCAGCTAAAAATTTCGAAGCTCTATTTCCACTAATAGAATCTCATCCCGAAATGATAATGCTTTGCACCGATGATTCACATCCTGATGATTTATTAAAAGGACATATTAATATTCTTGCAAAAAGAGCATTTGAAAAAAATCTGGATTATTTTAATGTTCTTAGAACTTGTTCATATAATCCGATTAAACATTATAATTTACCTGTTGGACTTTTACAAAAAGGAGACGCTGCAGATTTCATAATTTGCACTGATAAATATGCTTCAAATATTTCAGCGGTATATATTAATGGTAAGGAAAAATTGTCTGAAAATTATAATCAATTTTCTTCTCCTTCTCCAAATAATTTTAAAGCAACTTCAATTGCTGAAAAAGATATTTCTTTTAAAAATATTGGTAAATTTTGCAATATAATTTCTGTAATTGATGGAGAACTTATAACCCAAAAAGAGAAATTAAATTACTCTGAAGTTTTTAATAATGATAATACCTTTAAGTTTGGATTTAATAAAATAGTTGTAATAAATCGTTACGAAATAAATGCAACTCCAGTAATTGGAATAGTAAAAAACTTTAACATAAAAAATGGAGCAATTGCAAGTACAATTGCACACGATAGTCATAATATAATTTCGATTGGCGATTCTGATTTTGAAATTGCAAAAGCAATAAATTTGGTTATCGAATCAAAAGGTGGAATTTCTGCTTGCAATAAAAATAATTCAGAAATATTACCTCTTGAAATTGCAGGAATCATGACATCAAAAAATGCAGAATGGGTTGCCGAAAAATATAAAGCAATTTCTGATTTTGCAAAAAAAGAACTTTGCACAAATTTACATGCACCATTTATGACAATGTCATTTTTGGCACTGCTTGTAATTCCGGAATTGAAAATTGGAGACAAGGGACTTTTTGATATTAGAACCTTGGAATTTGTCCATCTTTTTGAAAATTGATAGTTTCACGTGGAACGCATAAAAGAAAATATTTCGTCAATTGTTCAGAATTTACCTTCTAAGCCGGGAGTATATAAATTCATAAATAAGGACGAAAAAATAATTTATGTAGGAAAAGCAAAAAATTTAAAGAAAAGAGTAAACTCATATTTTTCGAAAATTCATTCTGACGCAAAAACCAGAATTCTTGTATCAAAAATATATAAAATTGATTATGTGGTTGTTAACTCCGAGTCCGATGCCTTACTACTTGAGAATAACCTGATTAAGGAGCTTCAACCAAAATATAACATTTTATTAAAAGATGATAAAACATATCCCTGGATTTGTATAACAAATGAACAATTTCCAAAATTGTTTAAAACCCGAACTAAAATTAATAATGGCTCTTTATATTTTGGCCCATATTCATCCGGGTATTTATTGAAAGTTTTATTAGAACTAATTAAACAGCTATATCAATTAAGAAACTGTCATTTAAGCTTAACGGAAGAAAGTATAACAAATAACAAATTTAAGTCTTGTTTAGAATTTCAAATCGGTAATTGTCTGGCCCCTTGCATTGGCTTACAAAGCAAAACTAAGTATAATGAGAGTATTCAACAGATTATAAAAATATTAAAAGGCGATGTTGCTGAGCTAACTAACAGCTTAAAACAAAACATGGCTATGTTAGCTTCAAATCTTAAGTTTGAAGAAGCTCAGGAACTTAAAAACAAATTGCAGATATTAGAAACCTTTCAGAGTAAATCGGTTGTTGTTAGCCCAACCATCAGCAATGTAGATGTTTTCTCAATAATTAATGATGAAGATGCTGCTTTTGTAAATTATTTGCGTATTGTTAACGGTGCAATAATTCAGACTCATAACATCGTTCTAAAGAAATATCTCGACGAATCAGAATCAGATCTGCTATTATCAGCTATTCAAAATCTAAGAGAGATGTTTGAATCTACTTCAAAAGAAATTATTGTACCCTTTAAACCTGAATTTGAGGTAGAAAATGTTAAAACTATAGTACCTCAACGAGGTGATAATTTAAGGCTTTTGGAACTTTCGCAAAAAAACGTGAAACTTTTCCGCCATGATATGCAAATGAACAAATTAAAAGCAAATTATGGAAAAGTAAATGTTCGCTTGCTTGATGAAATAAAAACAGCATTACAACTTCCCGAGTTACCTGTTCATATTGAATGTTTTGACAACTCAAATATTCAAGGTGAATTTCCAGTTGCATCATGCGTTGTGTTTATTAACGCAAAACCTAGTAAAAAAGATTATCGTCATTTTAACATAAAAACAGTAGTTGGGCCTGATGATTTTGCTTCGATGGAAGAAATCATTGAGAGGCGATATAAGCGTTTTTTGGACGAGAATCAACACTTACCCCAGCTCATAATAGTTGATGGCGGAAAAGGGCAGCTGAGTGCCGCATTATCGTCTTTAAATAAATTAGGAATTGCTGATAAAATAAGTTTGATTTCCATTGCTAAAAAACTTGAAGAAATTTTTAAACCTAATGATTCAGTACCTCTTTATCTAGATAAACGTTCAGAAGTTCTTAAACTCATTCAACGAATGAGAGATGAGGCTCACAGATTTGGAATAACATTTCACAGAAATAAACGCTCAAAGGCATTTATAAAAACAGAATTAGAAGAAATTGATGGCATTGGTGATAAAACAATTGAACTACTTTTAAAAGAATTTAAAAGTCTTGAAAACATTAAAATGGCAACAGAAGAATCTATTGAGAATGTTGTTGGAAAAGCAAAAACTGCTATATTGTTGAGCTACTTAAATCAGCCAAAGGAAAAGTCCTAATTTAACGTGAGTTCGAAATAAAATAATAGAATACAAAGTTTTGTTATATTGAGTGAATTTTCGAAGAAAATTTGTATCGAAATGAACAAAACGACTAGTTTTCGATACGAAATTCTTTCAGAATTTCACTCTTCGCCGCGGCGAACTAACATCGTTTTCTTATTTTGAACTCACGTTAATTTAAAAAAATAAAAAAGAGGGTATTTAACCCTCCATTTTACTAAAATCTTCCTCTTAACGTGGCTATAAAGTTTCGTCCCGGTGACCCAATCCCAGAAGCAAATACACGATAGTTGTGATCAAGAATGTTTTCCAAAGCAAGCTGTAACTGAACATATTTGTTAATTTGCCATGCAGTTCTTATGTTCAAAGTATACCATGCCGGCGTATAACCATCAACAGGATTTGCAGAATACATAACATTATCCTCACCAATAAGATTATAATTTTTAGATAGTTTGGCTCCATTGTAAACTACAAAAAACTCACCTCTGAATTTTTTAATCTGAAGATTAAATGAAGTTTTTCCAAATACAGGTGGAATATGATCCAAAGGATAATCAGTTGTATCGGTTCTTATTCTTCCATATGTATAATTTATAGAAGATATAATTGAAAAATCATCAGTAATATCTGCAGAAAGACTTCCACTTAACCCACAAATATATGCTTCTGCTTTGTTTACCAATGTTGTTACACGACTCATTTGTCCTTCATACAAAATAGAATCTTTTCCATCGTAGGTTGAATAATCTGTTGTTACTATGTTATTGTATATTGTATAATAGCCAATAAGCTCTGTTTTAACTTTCTTATTAAATATTTTAGATAATCCCAGTTCGGCATTATAAGTATATTCTGGTTTCAAATTTGGGTTTGGAACAATTAAATCACCTGCTGCCGAACTAAATACTTTTGTCATATCATCAAGATTTGGAGCCCTGTATCCTGATGAACCATTCATTGCAATTCTCCAGTCATTGCAGAAAGTCCATGCAATTCCTATTTTTCCATTAAATGCACCAGAGTTAACCGTAACATCCTTAAAAGGAAAATTAAAAAAGGTTGTATCAATAAATTTAGAGTTTAAGCTAATGTTGCTGTAACGAATTCCGTCGGAAAGAATTAATCTTGGACTAAATTCCCATGAGTGAGTGACATATGCTGCAATAGTCTGCATAGTTGAACCACCATCAGGATAACGGGTATCTAACGGATCTGATAACCCTGTTAAAATATTCTCAACATTTGCTAATGAGGTTACTTTATTAAAGTTTTCTTCTATTCCGTAACGTATCTCCTGCTTTTTAATTTTCTTTCCAAAATCTGCATTTAAAGAGTATATTTTAACGTTTTCACTTCTGTGATTTAATTTAGTACTATTAAATTTTCTGTCATTACGACTTTCCGTAATGTCCTGATAAGCTAAAATTATTCTCCCCTCATTATAAAAACCTTTATCAGCTTTTAAATTCAAGCTATATGAAGCTAGCAATCTGTTTTGCGGACCATAATACCATTGAGCATATTTTAATGTGCCGCCCGAACTTATTTCTGTTAGCCTATCATAGCGGGGTATATCAGAAGTAGTTGAAAACTGAATATTTAAAACATGTGAAATTTTTTCACTTTGCTGGAAAATTATTTTCTCCATAAAATCACGCTGTTTATATGCAGTTTGTTTTTGAAGATTGGCATCAGAATTTTTAACCATACTATCAGTACCGTTAATTCTAATTGCATAATACTCTCTCTTTCCCCAATTTCCATAATATGGGTTTCGAATATTACCTTGATGAAGATCGCCAAAATCAGAAATTGTAACACTAGTCAGAAATCCGACTTTTTTTAAAGCAATATTAAAATCAATATGCTCTGTTTTTTCATTGTATGCCGTTGAATAACGTGAATATACATTAGCTTTAACAAGCGAAGAATCTCCATCATGCTTAATAATCGGAATTTTAGTATAAAAATGCATTACACCACCCAGAGCATCACTTCCATAAACAACAGAACCTGGTCCAAAAACTATTTCAGTTTTCTCTAAAATTGAATTGTCCAATGATATTACATTTTGCAAATGACCTGAACGATAAATAGCATTATTCATTCTAACACCATCCACAACCATTAAAAGCTTATTAGCTTCAAATCCACGCATAATAGGACTACCGCCTCCCATCTGACTTTTTTGAACAAGTACTTCACCCGTGCCCTGCATAACTTCTGCCATAGTCTGCTGATTCATCATTTCCAATTCTTTAACTTTTATAACCCTTATTTGGTGGGGTACATCTGATTTTTTTTCGTTAAACCTACTGGCAGAAACAACTACTTCATCCATTGAATAGGTTTTTTCAGATAAAGCTACTTTAAACTTCATCTTTTGTATCTGACTGTAGGACAGCACTCTTTCGGCATACCCAACATAACGGAAATAAATTGTATCCTCATTCTTAAAAGCAGAAATATCCATCTGTCCTTTAGAATTTGTTGTTAGCCCCATTGCTTTTTCTTTTCCATAAACATGAACATCGCTAAGTAATTGAAGGGTTGATTTGTCAATTACAGTAACAATTTGAGAAAAAGCTTGAAAAACAAAAAACAATAATGCAAATAACACTATGATTTTTTTCATAATTATCAAATTAATTAATATTAAATATTTGCCAAAAGCATAAATACTTACCAAGTATAATATTAATTAACTGTGCTTTGGAGGAGGTAACTTAACTTCAATATTAGGAGACAAACAGTTTATATTATAATAATTTTCTGTTTTGCACCGTGTTATAGTATTGTGTATGATAATATTTAATGATTGGAAAAAATAATTTAAAATAACTTTGGAAACCCTATGCTTTGCTTTAGAATCTTTATTATCAGAAGAATTATCGTCAATTTGTTTACTGTGCAATTCAAATAGCAATGACTCTCTTTCATCGTCAATGCAATATACTGTAATTGACTCATCTCGATTTTTTACAGTACTTATAACATCATACATTTTTCCATTTAACCTGAATTCCTTACTTTCTTCCCAAACTAAATTTGCATATTCCTCTTTGTTAAACATTAAGATTGTTAATTCATTAGTTGGAACGTTGTTATTTATTCTGTTTTTAATCTCCGCCTTTGCTAAGGTTTTCATGTAAACAAAGACAGGATAGTACAAACAAAAATTGAAAAAGAAAAAAAGGATAAAGAAATATGAGAAAATCTTTTTCAAAACTATATTGATTGATATTCAACTCAAATATAATAAAATAAAACTAAACAATATAAAATCCTAAATAATTAAACTATTTCAAATATTTTTTTATAATCTCTTCGCCCGGATTATAATAACCATGATAAATTTTTGGAAATTCTTTTTTTACACTTTCTATTACATTTCTCACACCCAATGTTTTACTATTGAACTTATAAGCAGTTTCCTCAATATACCATTCGGGATCAATATTAAAATTTCTCCATTGTATCATACTAATATCGTATTCTTTAAGAAATTTTTGTAACTCTGAATACTCAGCTTCGCAATCTGTAATTCCCGGAAAAACAAAATAATTTATTGATATCCATATATTATATTTTCTGGCAATTTTAATGCTTTCTAAAACATCTTTAAATGAATAATTGCGGGGCTTGTAATATTTGTTATAAACGACTTCACGAACAGAATTCATACTTACTCTAATGCTCTGCAAACCCGCCTTGCACATTTCCTCAATTGCCTTGGGATTACTTGCATTAGTATTTAAATTAATTATTCCTTTTTGAGTTCTTTTTCTGATTTTTAAAACTGCATCTCTTAACGTTTCCCATACTAAAATTGGTTCTCCTTCACAACCCTGACCATAACTAACCACAGGATTTGGCGCAGTTTCTAAATGGTCAACAGCAACATCGGCAATTTCATCAGGTGTTGGGACAAATGTTATACGGTTTTGTGTTGATGAGATTTTATGATCTTTTGGCTGATATGAAATACATCCCAAACATTGTGAATTACAGGTTGGCGATGTTGGTAAAGGTGCTTCCCAACGATTTAAAAAGTAATTTCTTGCTGCCGGACAGAAATATTCTAGTGCGCAATATGATAAATGTTTTACCAACCTGTTTTCAGGTTTTTGTTTTATCATTTTTTTTGAACCTGCAATTACTTTTTTCTGATCAAACTGATCACAATCCTGTCTTATATCAACTTCTATTCTTAATGCAGGAACATAAAATTTATTATTTAGCCAGCCTACTGCAGAAAAAGCAAAAAGAGGTAAACGAGGAGCTCCTTCATTTGTTTTCCATGCCGCATGGTGTGTTACGGTATAGGCGGGTGCTACAAAAGCAGCTACTGCCAATCTTGATTTAAGTACTTCAGTTTGTCCTGTCTTAATGTTATAACCTATTGGATTTCGTCCAGGTAAAAAGAACATATCGCTACCAAACGGTAATTCGATAAAATCTTGTGGACTAAGCTTTATTGGTTCATTTCCCGCTTGTCCCATAACATTATACCTTTTATCTTCAAAAATATTTCCTTTATCGTCACAAACAAGCAAATAAGGAACTTTATCGGGATGATTAATTTTCATTATATAAATTATTAAGAGTCACCCTGAGCGGAGTCGAAGGGTTTTTTATAGAATTCATGTGAAGTCTCATTTTGGCATTTAGAATAAGTTTTAAGCAAATCCCAATTTTCATTTATTAAAGCTTCTTTTTTCTTTCTTGTCCACTTTTTTAAGGTCTTTTCAAGCTCGATAGCCTGATTTGGATCCATATTTTCTGATACCCATTTTAATTTTACAGGTCTTCTTGAAAAAGTAAAAGATTCTTCAACTTCACTATTATTATGCTCTAGCAACCGTCTTTCAATGTTATTTGTTACACCCACATAATAAGATTTATCAGAGCACTCAAGTATATAAACACAAAGTTGACTCATTTAGAACTGCTTTTTTAGTCCCCTTCGACTACGCTCATGGTGACTGTAGCGTAATTTAAGAAACTTTATTTTTTTACTATTTTACTCCAGGCATCTTTTAAACCAACTGTGCGATTTAAAACAATGTTATTTGCTGTAGTATCCTTATCAATATTGAAATATCCTAATCTTTCAAGCTGATAACTCTCGCCAGCTTTTGCATTCTTAACAAATGGCTCAATATATCCTTTTATTACTTTTAAAGAATCAGGGTTTAAATCTGCTTTAAAATCCTGTCCCTCTTCCGGATTTTCGCTTTTAAATAATCTATCATAAAGCCTTACCTCACATTCAACCGCGCTTTGTGCAGATACCCAATGGATAGTTCCTTTAACTTTTCTTCCATCAGTAGTTTTTCCACCTTTTGATTCTTTATCGTAGGTACATTGTATTTCAATAATTTCACCGGTTTCAGGATTCTTAACAACGTTCTCACATTTAATATAAAAAGCATAACGAAGTCGCACTTCTCCACCAGGTCTTAATCTGAAATAATCTTTTGGTGGATTTTCCATAAAATCCTCTTGTTCAATATAAAGTTCTTTAGTAAATGGTATTTTTCGTCCCCCAGATGATGCATCTTCGGGATTATTTATAGCATCAAGTTCTTCAACATAATTATCCGGGAAATTAGTAATAACAACTTTCACAGGGTTTAATACGCCAAGAATACGATTTGCTTTTTTATTTAAATCTTCGCGAACACAAAACTCAAGTAAACTTACATCAATTACATTTTCGCGTTTTGCAACTCCAATCCTTTCGGCAAAATTTCTTAAAGATTCGGGTGTATATCCGCGACGACGCAAACCACATATTGTTGGCATGCGAGGATCGTCCCATCCATTCACGTAATTACTTTTAACGAGTTCTAACAGCTTGCGCTTACTCATTACGGTATAAGTAAGATTTAATCGCGCAAATTCGATTTGGCGAGGTCGTGGCAAAGGTAAACCTATTGACTCAAGAAACCATTCGTAAAGTGGGCGATGAACTTCAAATTCTAATGTACAAATCGAATGTGTAATTCCCTCAATATAATCAGATTGTCCATGTGCAAAATCGTACATTGGATAAATGCACCATTTATTGCCGGTACGATGATGATGAGCTCGTAAAATTCTGTATAAAACAGTGTCGCGCATATGCATGTTTGGCGAAGCAAGATCAATTTTTGCCCTTAAGGTTTTACTCCCATCAGGAAATTCTCCATTTTTCATTCTTTCGAACAAATCAAGATTTTCCTCAACACTACGATTTCTGTAAGGACTCGGTGTTCCTGGAATAGTAGGTGTGCCGCGCATACTTGAAACTTCTTCGGCTGTTAAATCGCAGACATATGCTTTTTCTTTTTTGATTAGCACTACTGCCCAATCGTAAATCTGCTGAAAATAATCTGAAGCATAAAACAACCTGTCTTCCCAGTCGAAACCCAACCAACGAACATCTTCCATTATAGAATCAACGTATTCTACATCTTCTGCAACAGGGTTAGTATCATCAAAACGAAGATTACATTTTCCGTTATAATTCTTTGCTAAACCAAAATTAAGGCAGATAGATTTTGCATGACCAATATGTAAATAACCGTTTGGTTCAGGTGGGAAGCGGGTATGAACTCTAGGAAAAGTATCTCCAACTTTAGCACTCTCAACAATTTCCTCGATAAAATTAAGAGGACGACTTTCTTCAACAGGTAATTTTGATTCAGTATTCATTACAAATATTTTCTTGAAATTTTGTACAAAAATAATCTGATTTAACTAATATTGCTCATTATTTTTAAAAACAAATAACGTTTGTCAATCTGAGCATCCGACGCGACGGACGAAGAATCTATTCTTAGACCTTTTCGATCCGCCGCGGCGGACACTCAGGGGGACAGCTAAACAAGTAATTAATGGGACAAATTATTGTTGAAGGAATGGAGTTTTATGCCTATCACGGGCATTTTAAAGAAGAACAAATTGTAGGAAATAAATTTCTTATTGACTTAATTATCGATACCGATACCTCAAAGCCTGAAAAAACTGACAATTTGGAGGACGCTTTAGATTATTCTGCAATTTATAATGACATAAAAGATGAAATGCAAACAAAATCTTTTTTAGTTGAAAACATTGCTGGCAGGATTATTAATCGATTGTATGATAAATATTCAGCAATAATTAAAATTGATCTTAAAGTTTCTAAACTTAACCCTCCCCTAGGTGGTAAAACAGAAAAGGTAAGTATAAGACTTACAAGAGAAAGGGAGTAGAAATAAGTTCCACATGAAACAATAAAAAATTATTTGTCATTCTGAACGTAGTGAAGAATCTATTTTGATAATCCGAACTAGACTCTTCGCTTTGCTCAGAGTGACAAAAAACTACTTAACCACAATAACCTTTTTAAACTGTGAACCTTGTTTTGTTTCTATTTTAACAATGTACAGACCACCATAAAGATTATCAGTGAGAATTCGAGTTTGATTACCGGTAAATTGTTCCTGCTTTACAAAAACTCCTTCAGCAGTATATATTTTTAGTGTTTTAAAATCGTTATTGTTTTCTAATTTTATATCAAAATAACTGCTTGCAGGGTTTGGAAAAAGACTAAATATATTTTCGATATTAACCTCTGCAATACTTATATAAATTTGGTATTCATATGCGCCAATATCAACAATTGTATCATTAACCCTTGGGTTTCCTGCAATATCAGTTATAAAATATAAACCATTAGTATTTCCTGAATTTATACAAGGTGATGATTCTTTTAATTCCCAATTGGCAGATAATGCATTATAATTTTTACCACTGCCAATTGTAGGTGATTCTAATTGGGGATTCAAATTAATATTATTATTAAATGTTCCCAAAAACGTATTAGTGTTTGTATAAATTGCATTTAATCCACCTTCTAAATCGCAAAATAAAAATGAGGGGTCGTTTAAACTATCTTCAAAACTAACATTTACCGTATCATAAAAACTAACATTATTTCCATTATCTGCGGTATTACCATAAATTATAGAATTTTGAACATAGGGATTAGAATTAAACTCACATTTTATACCTCCACCATCTGTAACGGATTTATTATTACAAATTGTATTATTTATTATTCTTGGAGACGAATTATAACAGAATATTCCACCCCCTCCATCGCTAAACAGACCATATCCATTTATTGATTCATTATTCGCTATTAAATTATTTAAAATTTCAGCATTAGAATTAAAACAACTAATTCCTCCTCCACAATGAGCAACATTATTAAATATTTTATTATTAATAATTGTTGAGTTAGAATTTTCCAATCGTATACCTCCACCGCCAACAATAGCATCAGTGTTATTCCATGAAATAACATTATTACTTATTAACGATCTTGAGTTCATGCTTCTAATTGCACTTCCCTCAAGATTTCCCCATATAAAATTTCCAATTATTGTTAAATCTGAATCGATGAAATAAATGCTGTTTGCTTGCATCAATTTATTATTTAATACTTTTACATTCATACAATTTCTAAATTCCATACAATAGGTTAAAACAGGTGAATATAAATTATTAAAAGTATTATTTTCAATTAGTACAGACGCAGAGGAGCAAAAAATTGACCCCCCACCACGTTGTGCACGATTATTTGAAAAAAAACTATTTCTTATAACACATTTAGAAAAATTAAATATATATATCGCTCCCCCAAAACCATCTTCACATCCCGAAGAATACGCATTACCATTAAGAAACGAACAAAATTCAAACTTAGATGAATCATTTAACGATGATGTGTTATCAAAACGAATACCCCACCATCCAGTAGATATACTTTCTGATGAAACAGTAAAAGTTATACCGTTAGAAATATTTCCCAAAGCCAAAATACGACCATTACAATTTAATTTATAATGCCCCTGAAATTCAACAATTACCCCTGGGCTAATTGTTAATGTCGAACCATTGGGAATGGTAATATTATCATGTATCAAATATGGAGAACCCGATATTGGCCAGTTCCCACTAACATTCCCGCCAAGAATAATAGTTTGAGAATTTGTATTTATATAAATACAAAGCATTAAAACTAGTAGTTTAATATTTTTCATAGCCGTTTGTTTTTATTATAACAAAGCTATACTCGAAGAACTCTTTTTACAATGACGAACTTCCCAACAAGCTTTAACAATATACAAAACGTTGTTTTGAGTTTCCCAACAAATAAAATAAGATTTTGCTCCGCTAGAAATTGTAGCTGGTCGATTCGCCCCGACGTATCGATCCACCATCTACATTATGAATATAAAAAAAGCAGTCAGGTCGAAAGACCGTGACTGCATTTTTTGACTAGACCCTTAGATCCACCGAGGCGAACACTCAAGGGGACAAAACTTTGGTTCCTACTTAACCACTATAACTTTTTTAAACTGTGAACCTTGTTTTGTATCTATTTTAACAATGTACAGACCACCTGAAAGATTATCGGTAAAAATTCGGGTTTGATTACCAGTAAATTGCTCCTGTTTTAAAAATACGCCTTCGGCAGTATATATTTTTAGTGTTTTCAAATCGTTATTGTTTTCAAGTTTTATGTCAAAATAAATGCTTGCAGGGTTCGGGAAAAGACTTATTTCTTCTTTATAGTTATTTTCTTTTACCCCCTGACCAAATGTACCACAAGGTGACATTTGATTAATAAAACCATCACGTATAACATCAATCCGCTGCTTCATAACCTCAACACCAGCTAAAGGACTTGGATTAACATAATCCCTACCAAAAACAAAGGCTAAATCAAGTTGATCAATATCGCCAGGTAGCATGGTGTAAGGACCTGCAGATGCAACTCCTCTGTAATCTTTTAAAGAATTTCCTTGAATTGACCATCCCGGTTGAGCAACTCCTCCAGTTCCCCAAGCACATGAATCTGTAGTTGGGCTACCAGGAAAAGCAAAATTTGCTGGAATCGCTGTTTGCGAGGTATCGTACCCAGTTCCACCATAAGTCATTTTTGTACCCTGTTTCCAAAAACCACTCAAAAATCTATAATATTCAATAGCTGTAGATGGGTCACTTAAAGTACTACCATCATTTTGAAAATACATAAATCTACTCATTCCTAAACGTTCGTTATCAATTATTCCATCATTAAAATTTAAACCATTAATACTTTCGTCGCAACCATTTACAATACCAGAACTACCATAATCACTCAAATCTGAATCCATATAAGGACCTCCTAAAAACGTACATGAAAGTGCAGGGGGATTAGTTCCGTAGGTTGCACCTAGACCAGCTCCATCGTTAGCATCACCGTTAAAACCATAAAAACTACCTCTTTTAACATCACACTCAACATAGTCATCATATGCATCACCAACATCGATATCGGTCCAATATCCAACAAAGGTTGAATCGTAACTATTTGTTGATCTATTTAAGATTTCATAATTTATAAAAATTGTGTTCCAAAAAGCAGAATCGGAATTACAATCAAAACCATAAGCCATTGCATGAACTTCTAGTCCTAATTTATTTCCGCCATCTGTTTCAGTGTGGGTAGCCATGCTATCATTAAAAATGAAATAAACAGCCTGATCGCCTTTAATTCTTGGATAATCTCCTGTTTGTGGACTATAAATTCCATCATTGTTTTGATCATAAAAAGGAGCTATAATATTCGCAGACCCACATGTACTACAGTTTCCGGGCCATTGGGCAATTACCTCTGGAATAATATAACCTGGATCAGACCAATGAGCAATATGATATTCTATTTCCTGTTTTGAAACTTTCCATGTTCTATTCCATTTCTCCTGCTCGTTTAAATAACTTATAGAATCCATAATTGGTCCCGGGAAAAAATCGTCTCCATCGCTATATCTCTGACCCGCAACATGAATCTGTCCTGCATTATCACGCGCACCTATCCATACTGCACTAGCATAGTTTGCATGCTTTCCACTACCTATTGGAACTTCAAAAGATGCCATTCTTGTGTTTTTATCCCAAAAAAGCGATCCTTCATTATATATTTTAGCTTTTATGTTATTGATTGAAATATAATCAGAATTCGGATATCCGCCCCCAATTGTTGTTTTATGTATTACACCAGCACTTCCAACCGAATAGCCAATATTATTATCCACAAAAAATATATCGTTTACCAAGTGTCCGGGAACATCTTGCTCTATCCAACTTAATCCTCCATCATTTGTTTTATAAAAAGGAGCATAGCCTGTTAATGTATCAGTAAAAAACAAAGCACCTGCCCCATATGTAGTTGATTGACCAACATTTGTTGTAATCACAGTCCAGCTTGCTCCAGCATTAATTGTTTTTAATAATACATGATAACCACCAATATATCCAATATTGTTAAATATAAAAATTGAATTAAGTACTTGAGTGGTTCCAGAATTTTCAGTTGTCCACGTAGCACCTCCATTAACTGTTTTTAATAAAGTCCCTGAAGCACCAACGGCATAACCAGATTGATTATTAATAAAATTAACAGCTAATAATTTATTTATTGTTCCACTAACTTGCTGGTTCCACGTGGCACCTCCATCAATAGTATTTAAAATTACACCCGACCATCCCACAGCAAATCCTGTTTGTAAATCAGTAAAATATACAGAAACTAAGCTAGAGGTGACCCCAGAAGATTGTATATTCCATGTTATTCCTCCATCAACTGTTTTTAATATTTTTCCTGCACCTCCAACAGCAAAGCCAGTGTTGGGATTAATAAAAAAAACAGAATACAAACTAGAAGTTGTTCCGCTAATTTGTTGACTCCAATTCATTCCACCATTAGTTGTTTTTAATATTGTACCTAAACCCCCAACCGCATAACCCGTTTGAGAATCTGTAAAATAAACGGCATTTAAATTATTGGTGGTTCCGCTTTTAAGTTGATTCCAGGCATATGTATTTATAAAAACACCTAAAATCAAAACCGCTGTTGTAAAAATTATTTTTTTCATAGCTTGTTAAATTAGTTTATACCAAAATTATAGGGTTGGTTAACAAAAATCAATAATGAACTTCCCTACTGTAAATAACAACATACAAAACGTGGGTTTGAGTCTCCCAACGGGGAAATTGAGAATAAAAAAGCAGTCAGGTCGAAAGACCATGACTGCATAAAGTTAGATTGCGGGTCATGCCCGCAATGACGAGTATCTGAATTAATTTACTGTTTTGGTCGACTCCATTCCGCCATCTAAATTTAAGCAAAAAATATAAACAATGTAGTCCGGCTAAAAGTCAGTAGATACAATTTACTCGAATTAGACTCTTCGTTACACTCAGAGTGACAAAAAAATTGATGACGGATTATTTCTCAGTTTTGCCAATTAAGCAGGTAATTGGAAAATGATCGCTTAAATCTTCTTTTCCTATTTTAAAATCGTAGGCTTTGTATTTTGGGCTATGAAAAATATAATCAATTCTTAGTAAAGGAATTTTTCCATTATATGTGCTACCTATGCCACTTCCGGATTCTATATAAGCGTCGCTAAGACCAGATCTTATTGTGTTATAGGAATACGAAACCGGAGTGTCGTTAAAGTCACCACAAACGATTACAGGGTATTTACAAGCGGCTATATGAGCAGCAACAGAATCTGCCTGAGCAGCTCTTTTTGAATAAGCATGTTTAATCCGTTTAATAATATTCTTAGTATCTCTTACCTCAACACTATCAACCTTAAAATCAATTTTATCAATAAATTCGTAGTCTTCTTTACCAAATCTTATACTTTCAAGATGATTGTTATAAATTCTTACAGTATCTTCAAGCATAATGATATCGGTATATATTGTCATGTTTGAAGTGCCGGGAAAAATAATTTCGCCCTTATTAATTATTGGGAATTTTGTTAAAGTAGCTATACCAAAACAATAATTATTTCTGTTAATTACAGGAAATGAAGCATGTACATTTTTGGCTTTTAAGAATTTTACTAAAGTATCTGAAGTAGAAAATTTTCCGTCTTTCTGATAATAATATTCCTGAAAACAAATAATTGCAGGATCTTCTTTTTTTAAGAAATTAAATATTTTATTTTTATTGTGCTCATTGTTTTTCCAGTTATATAAATCAAACAACCTAACGTTAAACGACATTATTTTAACAGTTCCCTTTTCCGGGGTATCATCATTAAAAAAGCCGGGATGATAATAACCAGAAAATACATAAGTTGCATAAAGTATAAAAGGCAGGAATATAAAAAGATGTTTTTTATAACCTCTTAACAATATAAAGAAAAAGAAAATTGCTGATACAGTAAAAATATAAGGAAAAGCTAAGCCTGTAAAAGCCGGTATCCAAAAACTATGAGGATTAATAAATGGTGAAACTAATGAAACAACTAAAAGAAAAAGAATAGAATATGCTGCTATTAAAAAAGAATTTTTAATAAGTAATCTAAAAATTGATTTGTGTTTTTCTTCTTTCAATTAGGTTTGCTTGAGTTAAACAATATCTCCTTTTCTTTCTTAGATAAACTCTCATATCCCGACTTAGAAATCTTATCGAGAACAGCATCTATTTCTTTTTGTTTTCTGGCTTTCTCGTAGTTATACTCTTTATCATCCATTTCCTTAGCTTTACTATAAGTAGCTTTCATTTTAGGCTTACGTTTTAAAGAAAAACTAATGCCGGAGAATAAATTTGAAAACCAGGATAATAAATCCTTACCTCTTTTAAACTGCATTGCATATAAAAAGCCGAAGAAAGCACCACCCAAATGAGCAATATGCCCACCACTATTTTCACCTGCAATACTTAAAAAATCGACAACAATTGAGAATAGTGCTATGTATTTTAATTTTACATCACCAATAAACATTAAATTAACCTTGTGATCGGGAATATAAAATGAGACTGCAACAACTACTGCTATTACAGATGCTGAAGCACCCAATGCATATGATTTAGAAATTATAGGTGCAAAAACAGGAAATAAATTAAACGCTGCAATATAGAATATTGCTCCAAACAGTCCACCGATAATATACAAAGCTGTTAATTTTTTTGCTCCGATATAAGCTACAAATAGCTTCCCAAACCAAAAAAACCATAGCATATTAAACAATATATGAAGGAAGTCCTCATGCAAAAACATGTAAGTAATAACAGACCAAGGGTGATATAATAATGCGTCAAGATCAGCGGGCAGAGAAAGATAATTAACTGGATAATAAACACCCGAATCTCTTACCTGAATAAGAAACAATATAACCCTGAATATACTAACAAACACATAAACAGCAATATTCAGATACAGTATCTTTTCGAAACTGTTTGACTGCTTTAATTTGTTTATGGCAACATTATAAAAACTCATAGCTAATTAAACTTCTTTTTAAACCGATTATTTTGCCAGTACTTAATTAAAATAAACCCAAATAACATTCCACCTAAATGCGCAAAATGAGCAACATTATCGCCTGCCTGATTTGAAATACCGCTATATAATTCAAATGCACCATATAGTAAAACAAAATATTTTGCCTTAAGAGGAAAAAAGAAATACAGATAAATCATTGTATTAGGGAACAACATTCCAAATGCTAACAATATTCCGAATACAGCACCCGATGCACCAACAGTTGGAATATTCATTCTCATTTCAAGCTGACTATTAATAAAACCAGTTGTTTCATTCAAATATCTTGGATCATTTAAATTTTGAGTCCAGTTATAAACAAAGTCAGCAATCGCACCTTTAAATTCAGGAAAATAATCAACAACCAGTTTTGTAAAAGCCTCGGGAGAAGGAGCATTCTGAAAAGCAATAATTCCCGATTGCATATCGCCCATTCTATACCAGCTAACCAATAAATGAAGTCCTGCTGCACCCAAACCTGTAACTAAGTAAAACAACACAAATCGTTTTGTACCCCAAAAATTTTCTATTGCTGCTCCAAACATCCACAATGCAAACATATTTGAAAACAAATGCATAAAACTACCATGCATAAACAAATGCGTAATCAACTGATATGGCTGAAACAATGTTGATTCTGGATAATGTAAACCTAGGTAATCTGTTATATCCATTCCGAATTTCGCATCAATTATCATAGTACCTAAAAAGAACAATACATTGATGATTAGAATGTTTTTAACTGCCGGGGGCATTAACCTAAAACCTATGGGTGAATATTGATTCATTTTTTATTTTAATCGTTTTTCTATTTCGTCAGAATTAATAATTGTGAATATTGTTTTTCCGGATGGCGAGTAGTTTGGATTTGTACTTCTGAAAAGCATATCAATAATATGGCTCATTTCTTCCCATGATAAATTTTTGCCATACGGAACTGCTCCTGAGTCAACTAATGCTGTTATTATTTTTGACTCGTTTACATTCTCGGGTAATTTTTCAAGATTTTGATAAACCCCCAGAAAATGTTCAATAACTTTTTCTATATTATTTGTTTGCATTCCGGCAGGAATGCCGCGAATAACAAAACTATTTTTTCCAAATTCATCAATATCAAAGCCAAGCTGGATTAACTCTCCTAACAATTCACGCAATAATTCTGCATCCTGAACATTTAAATCAAGTTTTGTCGGGAATACAAGGTTTTGAGTTACAATTTTACCCGAAGAAAGTGCCTGACTGAATTCGTCAAATAAAATTCGCTGATGTGCACGGTGTTGATCAATTACCATTAAGCCTGATTTTACCTGACTTAATATATATTTACCCTTAAAATGAAAACACTGCCTGCGAACATCTTCCTTTATAATAGACTCTTCTTTATTCTCGTCAGGAAAAAGTTTTTCATTTTCTGCACTTTGTTCTACAACTTTATATAAATCCTGCCAACCTTTACTATCTGAAGATTTGCTTTGAAATTTAAAACTTGAAGAGTCGGATTTATCTGCAGCAAAAGGATTAAATGTAGGATCAATCTGAATTTCGGGTTCTACAAACTCTTGCCCCTTACGAATTGGAGGAATGTCAAATAATGGCTCATTATCAAAATCCAGTGAAGGAATCATATTTGATTTTCCAAGCGTTTGTCTAACTGCAGCAGCCAGGATTTGAGATACAGCCCTTTCGTCCTCAAACTTAATTTCAGTTTTGGTAGGATGAATATTTACATCGATAAACTTAGGATCTGTTTTAAAATAAACAAAATAGGAAGGGGTCGAATCGGGTGGCAAAAGGTTTTGATATGAATTTACAAGAGTTCTGTATAAAAATGGATGCCTCATATACCTCTGGTTTACAAAGAAATATTGCAACCCTCCTTTTTTCCTTGCACATTCTGGCTTTCCAATAAATCCTTCAATTGTTGCAATTGAAGTCTCGACCTGAATTGTAAGTAATTCGTTGGAAAGATTTTTACCAAAGAGATTTATTATACGTTGTTTTAAAAGTGACTGTGGAAGATTATATACTTCTGAATCGTTATGAATAAGTGTAAGGGCAACTTCAGGATGCGCTAATGCAACGCGATGTATTTCGTCTAAAATATGGCGAAACTCAACTGAATCGGCCTTTAAAAATCTGCGGCGTGCTGGAACATTATAAAATAAATTCTTTACTGAAAAAATACTTCCAACCTGACATGAAACACCCTCCTGTATCTCAAAATCAGACCCGTTAATTCTTATTAAAGTTCCTATTTCATCTTCGGAACGACGCGTACGAAGTTCAACCTGTGCGATGGCAGCAATTGATGCAAGCGCCTCTCCACGAAAACCAAAAGTGTTAATGTCAAATAAATCATCTGCTTTTCTGATTTTTGATGTTGCGTGACGTTCAAAAGCAATTCGTGCATCTGTATCACTCATACCAGAGCCGTTATCAATTACCTGAACTAAAGTTTTTCCGGCATCTTTAACAACAACTTTAATCTGACCAGCACCAGAATCGATAGCATTTTCAACAAGTTCCTTTATAACAGAGGCTGGTCGTTGAATTACCTCACCAGCTGCTATTTGGTTTGCAACAGAATCGGGCAATATTTGAATAATATCAGACATTATTCTTAATTAAAATCTGTTTTTTAGTTTTTTACAAAGGTAATATTTACCTCCTCGTCTGCAAAACATTTAATATACCTTAACGGTTATGTTAATCAGCTTAAAACAAAGAACTGTCAAGAATTTGTATTAAACTTTATAATACACACCTAAACGATCAAGAATATTTTCGTTTTGCTCTCTTAGTTTTTCAGTTATATCAGAATATTGAATCAACAATCTGTTTGACTCTGCTATCTGGAATATTGTTAAATGTCTGTTGCCATCTACCCAATGATACTCTTTATTTAATTCATTTTCTGCAAGATAATCCGCTTCCCCATATTTTTTTATAAAAAGATCCAGCAAATTATTGTTTTGATTTAAAGTATCAATTTGAATCTCTTTTAATTTGTTATTATCAAAAAAACAATAAACTCTTCCAATATTAGAATAATCATGATATTTCATTTTGTAAGATGCTCCTAATACTCCATTTAACGAGCTTACATCTTCAATAATATTTTCATTTTTTAGTTTTGAAAAGTTCTTTTCAACTTCAGTCAAATTCATTCCAAATGCCAGATTAAAAAACAATAAATTGTTTTTAGCACCAGAATAAAATTCTCTTTTTTCGAGCCTGTTTATTACTTCTTCTTTATTTTCAGTGGTTTCAGAATAATTATAGCCTGTAAATTCTATTGGAATATTTATAACACAGGAATATATAATAGCAACCCAAACAACAATAAAAATAATTTTTTTCATATGGTTAAATTTTAATGCCTAATTCATAATCTAAGTTTTAGTATACAAAATTACTAAATAATCAACCACACTAAACTTTTAAAGATCATTTTAACAACGATTTAACTAAATTTAATAAAGATAAACATTCATAGATTTTTGTAAAATTCATTTGCAAATCAAAAAAAAAGATAAATTTGTAATATGAAATATATTCTATTTGCCTTATTAGCACTTTCTACAAGCGTATTTGCGCAAAATACAATTACAACAAATTCGCCTGTTCAGACTTCATTTTGTGCAGGCGGAAATATTGTGGTTCAATACACATCAACAGGAACTTATGCCTTAGGATGCACTTTTACAGCAGAATTATCAGATGCAATGGGGAATTTTTCTAATCCGGTTGTAGTTGGATCGATGCCATTTAATACCGGAATAATTGCTGGCACCATACCATCAAACACTTCATTTGGATTTAATTACAGAGTTCGTGTAGTTGCAAGCAATCCTTATACAGTTGGATCAGTTAGTCCATTACCTCCATTAATTATTACAAGTACTGCGGTTTCTGCTTCAATAGTTGCAAACCCATCATCGGAAATTTGCCAGGGCGACACAGTTTCATTATGGGTTACTTATAACGAATCATATTTTTGGTCAACTGGCGAAACTACCCAAACAATTAATGTTACCGAAGGTGGAACATATACTGTTACTGTTACAAATTATTTAACAGGTTGTGAGGTCACATCAAATCCAATTGACGTTACGGTTCATCCAAAACCAATAGTAAATTTTGGATCAGACATAGAGCTTTGTGACGGTCAGAATACATCGCTCAATGCAGGTTCGGGATATACCAACTATAACTGGAATAACGGGTACACTAATCAAATTCTTACTGTTAACAATACAGGAAATTATTCGGTAATTGTTACTGATGGTTTTGGTTGCAAAGGTGGAGATACAATTCAGATAATGGTTCATCCAAATCCAACTTTAGACCTTGGTGCTGATACTATTTTCTGCGGAAACTCGCTTTTACTTTCAGCCGGAGCTGGATTAAGTTCATATAACTGGAACAATGGACTTTCATTTAATCCAACATTTAATGTAGAAACATCGGGCATTTACTCTGTTTCAATTACTGATGCAAATAACTGCACAAATGCCGATACAATTTCAGTAGCATTACATCCTCTTCCTGTAATAAATCTTGGAAATGATTTATCTGCTTGCGGAAACAGTATAGTACTTAATGCAGGTAATGGATATTCATCATATAACTGGAATAACGGCTTGAGTATAAATCAGTATTTACCGGTGCACACTACAGGATCGTATTCGGTAAATGTAACCGACCAGTATGGCTGCAATGCAAAAGATACTATAATTGTTACAATTAATACTTTACCAGATGTAAATCTTGGCTTAGATATTCAACTTGCGATTAATAATTCATTAATTCTTGATGCCGGATCGGGTTATTTATCTTATCAATGGAACACTGGTGATGCAACGCAAACCATTCAAGTTAATGGATGGGATTATCCTTTAGGTCCAATTTCATTTACAGTTTCTGTGATTGATACCAATGGCTGTTTTAATACCGACCAGATAACTGTTACAATTGTCCAATCACAAGGTATTGATGAAGTTTCATTGCAAAGTTTTGAAATTTTTCCTTTGCCTTTTAACGATATTTTAAATGTAGTATTTAACCAGGATTTATCTCAGTCAAAACCAATACTTACCGACATGCTTGGAAGAAATTTCTTTCCTGAATTTACTATTGATAAATCAAAAATGAAGATTAGCCGTGGAAATCTTTCAAAAGGTTATTACATGCTTTTGATAAATAATGGTAATGAGGTTTTTGTAGCAGGCAAAATTTTTATTGACTAAAAAACATCTGTTCATTTCTTAAATTTTATTAAAAAAACAATTAATTCTATCTTATAACTATTGTTATATTTGGCTTTGAGATAAAGGTTAGAATTATTTTGTATTTTTGCAGTCTACTTATAGAAATCATTTTTATATGCTTTTTAACAGTTATAAATAATTTATTACTATGAAAAATAAAACTTCTCTTACTAAAATTGGTGTTTTTTATGACGGAAACTACTTTCTTCATATTAGCAACTATTATAATTACAATCACTCTAAAAAAAGCAGAATAAGTATTTCTGGTTTACATAATTTCATTAGAAATAAAATCTCTGAGGACGAAGATACAAACTATGGATTATGTCAGATAGTTGACGCACACTATTTTCGTGGTCGATTAAGCGCACAAGAAGCAAGTCAGAAAGGTAATTTACTTTATTACGATAGAGTTTTTGATGATATTTTAATGTCGGAAGGTGTTGTTACTCACTATTTACCTGTACGTACATTTTTTGGAACAAAAAACGAAAAGGGCATTGATCTTTGGTTAGCTCTTGAAGCATTTGAACTCGCTTTTTACAAACAGTTTGATGTAATTGTTTTAATTGCTTCTGATGGGGATTATGTTCCTTTAGTTCGCAAATTAAATACACTAGGAACTAGGGTAATGGTTTTAAGTTGGGATTTTGAATTTCTAAATGATGAGGGCCAGAAAGTAATTACCCGTACTTCACAGGATTTATTAAATGAAGTATCGTACCCTATTGCTATGCACGAATTAATTGATGAAGGTTTGGCTGAAGAAGATGAAAATATTGTAAAACTTTTTGTACAACAAGCAGCTCCAAAACCTGTTCAACAAAATGAAACAGAACTAAGTGGTGATAGACTAATAGGACATATTTTAAGTCTTAAAAACGGTTTTGGATTTATAAAATATCCTCCGAATAATCTTTTCTTTCACTACGGTAACTTAGTTGATACAGATTTTAACGATCTGAAAGAGGGTGAGCCCGTAGAATTTACAATGGGATATAATGATAAGGGTGATGCTGTTGCTAAAGAGGTTCGATTAACCGTACAGGAAATTAACGGAAATATTCTGGAAGAATAGAAAAGTAAATCTAGCTGGCGTTTTATAAACCCGTTAAGTTTGGAATACTTATTACAATTGATTAACGCATTTAAAACTTACCTCAACATCGTCAATATAAAACGGTTTTGAATGGTCGTTCCAAAAATATAGTTTAAAGAATAAGGTATTTCTGGTAGAATCTTGTGGAATATAAATTCTGTTGGTATAAGCAATTCTGTTCCATTCATTACTGTTTCTTAATTCGCTTCTCAGTGATTTTCCAAGCCATACTAATGATTTAGCATTTGGTACTTCTAACGACATTACCATTTGACCTTCTGAACTATCAGTTAAAAATATTGCTGTGGATAATGTTACATCAACCCAATATGTAGAATCTGAAATCAACATATTTAAAGGACAAACTAACGTTGAGGAATATCCTTGCCCCGGTATGCTATTAGAGCGTAATCCGGTAAAATATTTTTCTCTTATTAAAGATAATGGATTTATTTCCCATGCCGAAAGTGTATCATATTCAAAACCATTTTCAAATTTAATTTCCTTACCTTTTACCAATAAATATTCATGTTTTGGCACTTCATATAATCTCATATTAATAGTTGAATCTACCTTTACAAAAGCGGTATCCCTGAAGTCTTTCAAGAATAATGGCAGTCGTTCGGGAATCATTTCAGAAATCCATGTAGTATAGTCGTTTATTAGTATATATACTTTCTCGTTGTTAAATTTAAAATTCTGAGCATCAAAATAGCTTATAAATCTTGTGTTTGTTGTATCAAATTCCAAATAATAAGGAGAAATTCGTGTTAAAACAGGATCAGAAATTACTATATTTTTTTCTTTATTATTCTGAAAACGGGCTTTAAGTAAAACACCAATATCATTAAATTTCATGCTTCTGTTTGTAAACATTACAATTACTGGCTGAACAAATAATAACAATATAAATAATACTATTAAAGCTTGTCGTAATTTTGCAGGAATAAATACCGGCAGAAATGAACGTACTGCAATTATTGCGGTTAATGGAATCAGCACATACAAAGCATCATTAAAACCATTAATAATTGAAATAAACAAGAAAAATAAAGAAGTAAACAACAAAGCAAATCTAATTTCGCGTAACTGAAAAAACTTTAGAACAAAAGGTGCTGCAGCAATTGCTAAAAGTGGTGAAACAAATAAATAATGACGAACATCAAGGCACATTGGCACATAGGCCGAAAAACTTGTGGTCATAAAGTTACCAGATATTAAAGCAACTGTTGCAATTGCAATAAAATACGATTCCTGACAAGGCATTCTAAGCCATTCTCTAAATCTTACGGAGAGAATTGACGGAATAATAAAAATAAAACCGGTTATCATAATTTGCTTTATAAACTCGAACCATAACTTATATGATATTCGCTCTAATAAATCGCCTAACGGGAGTAAATCGTAACGACATGGATTTATATAACTATTTTGAGAAATTGCCTCAAAACGTATCCAGGGGTTTCCTGTTTTCATATTTAACAACAAGAAATAACCAATTAGAAAAACAGCACCGGTAATTACTGAATAAATCCAGAACTTAATATTACGTTTTTGCCATATGTCAGAAACAAAAACAAATAACAAAACCGGAATAATTAAAAAGACCGTTTCTTTTGAAATAAATGCAAAAAGTAAAAATCCCGAAAAGATTATTGCATGAAGTATTGTATATTTTCCTAATTTTTCGAATCTGTAATGCCATATTGTTGCAAAAGCACCTAGAATACCTAATGCCACATATGAATCGGGCATTATTTTATCAGAATAAAACAAAGTCCACTGATTTAAAACAAACAATGACATGGCAATAACAGATACCATTTTAGACATTTTTCTTGTAATCCAGAATATTATTGCCAAAGACAGCACTGTAATAAACATTGATGGTATAGCAGAAGCAAAATCACTCATTCCAAACAACATATACGAAAGTCCCGTAAATCCAATAATCGTCCACCGATATGTAAAATGATTCAATGTTAAATCAAAATTTCCGTCTGCCCATTGCTTTGCTAAACGTGCATACTCCATATCATCCCAACCGTAGTGGCCAACGTAGCCAAAGAAATGATTGAAAAATATAACAATTATCAATAATAAAAAGACCGATAATTTAATACTGTAATTTTTCATTTTTTAAATAATGTATTCTGCCTATTATTTATCTTTTATATTCAACAAATATTCAGCAATTTTCAAATCTATTTCGGTAGTAATTTTGATGTTGCTTTTTTCACCAACTACTAGATTTATTTTAAAACCAGCTTTTTCGATTACAGATGCGTCATCGGTAAACTCAACAGAAAAGGGTAATTCGTATGCTTTCTTTAAAATTTCAGTTTTAAAAACCTGAGGAGTTTGAATAAGTTTTATATTATTTCTGTTTAGCTGTTTATTCCCATCTTTAAAAATTTCACGAACTGTTTCATTTACTTCAACACATGGAATTGCATTGTCATTTTTTAGTGCTTCCTTAAAACAGAGTTCAATAAGTTCTTTACTTACCAAAGGACGCACTCCATCATGCACAGCCACAATGCCTTCTGAACTTATTGAGGCAAGTCCGTTCTTAACCGACTGATATCTGGTTTCACCACCTGCTACAATTTCGTGTTTCACGTGAAATTGATATTTTTCACATAAACTTTCCCATGTAGAGAAATGTTCTGTGGGCAAAACAAGGATTATATTAATGTATGGATCGTATGCGTAATATTTTGTTATAGTGTGCATTAAAACAGGTATTCCTTGTAAATTTAAAAATTGCTTAGGAGTAGATGCACCCATTCTTAAGCCGATACCGCCCGCAACAATAATAACAAATTTATTATTCATTTTATTTATTAATGCAACCTTGTTGTTTTGCTTTAATTTCTAACCATTGAAGGTTATCAAATTTTAATCGTTTGTAAGTATTTGATTCAATATCTTTAATTGTACCAAACCAATCACCAAGATAATCATCTCCAGATAAATCATCTCTGTCGTATACACCTATTTTAAATTCTTCATTGTTAGAAAAATGGTACAAATAAATAGTGTCTTTATCGCTATAACCGGTTGCATAAGTAGCCTCTTTTGACCTCCAATAGGGAAAAGTAAAATCACTCTCGCCATATGCGGGATAAAATATTTCCCAATAAATATCTGGATAACCCTCTCTAAATGAAAAATCCATTCCTCTTGGAGAAAATTTATCATCATTACGCAATTCAAGACCATTGCCATAAATAGTTGTAAGATAAATCTCGGGAACTTTAATTTTAAAGTTTACTTTTCCGCTTATATCATTATTATCAACTTCCAGTTCAGTTGTTTCTTTAGTCTCCTTATCATAATGAGAGCCATAAAATTTAGTTATAAATAATTCCCCGTCAATCTTATGATTTCCTGCTTTTAACATGTGAAATACTGCCATAGAAAATTTAACCTCATCATGATACGTAGGATAAATTAATTGCTTTTTAAATGGAATAATTAAAACACTTGTATCAGAAGCAGAATCATAAAAACCACGATAACCTAATACATTTCTGTTAAGTGTTATAGGTTTACCATCACATAATAATCTCAGATAAAATCTGGTTTCTGTAAGAGTATCACCATAAAAACTATCAACCGGAAAACTAAAGTTTTTTGGAAGCTTATAATCTATTGTTATGGTTAATATATTATCATATTCATTAACTTTCAGTCTTACGTTTTTAGTACTAAAAGTACTTGTAGTTCCAAATATTTCTGTACTTATTTGTTTTTCATCGAGTTTGCGATCCCATTCGCCAACACAACCGGTGAAAAATAATCCCATAACAATAATTACAATTATATTTCGCATTTTAAAAAAGAGTTTGATCCATATTGGGTAATTTCATTCCTAAATGTTTATATGCAAATTCGGTAACTTCCCTACCACGTGGCGTACGTTTTAAAAATCCTTCCTGAATTAAAAATGGTTCGTAAACCTCTTCAATAGTACCTGCATCCTCGCCCACCGAAGTTGAAATTGTATTTAAGCCAACCGGTCCACCTTTAAATTTATTGATTATTGTTAGCAGAATTTTATTGTCCATCTGATCTAACCCATATTTATCAATATTTAAAGCATCAAGAGCATATTGTGCAATTTTTAAATCAATATTTCCATCACCTTTTACCTGGGCAAAATCTCTTACTCTTCTTAACAAAGCATTTGCTATACGTGGGGTACCTCTGCTTCTGCGAGCAATTTCATATGATGCATTTGCGTCTATTGTTACCTGAAGAATAGAGGCCGATCTGTTAATTATTTTATCAAGAATTTCGGCACTATAATATTCAAGGTGCATTCTAATTCCGAATCTTTCGCGCAATGGGCTTGTTAATAAACCCGAACGTGTTGTTGCACCAATTAAAGTAAAAGGATTTAAAGTTATTTGAATTGATCTGGCGCTTGGTCCTTTATCCAGCATAATATCAATTCTGTAATCTTCCATTGCCGAATAAAGATATTCTTCAACAACCGGGCTCAATCGATGAATTTCGTCGATAAAGAGAACATCGCCAGCTTCTAAGTTAGTAAGTAATCCGGCCAAATCACCTGGCTTATCTAATACTGGACCCGAAGTAACTTTTAAGTTAGCTCCAAGTTCATTTGCAATAATATTTGCTAAAGTAGTTTTACCTAATCCCGGAGGTCCGTGAAGCAAAACATGATCAAGAGATTCGCTTCGCATTTTTGCAGCCTGAACAAATATCTGTAGATTTTCAACTACCTTTTCCTGTCCGAAAAAAAACTCGAATTCATTAGGTCTGAGCTTGCGTTCGACTTCTTTATCGTTTTCGCCTGTGTTTTCTTCTCTTATATCGAATTCGCTCATTATAATAAACCATTAAACTATTTTCAAAAGTATTAAATTTTTACCAATTGTCAATTTTAGAAAAAATAGATTCCGGAACAAGTCCGGAATGATGATTTGGAGAGTGGGACTGGTGTAATGTTAACAAAGTTTACTAAGGAGTAATATGCCCTTAAGTCCGGAATGACGAAAAAGAGAGGGAATTGCCACACTCCCTATGGTCGCTCGCAATGACGTAAATAAGTTAATAAATTAGTGTCAAAAAATAATCTATAATTTCTTTATTAGCGTTTTTCAGTGTTAATCAGCGTCTATTTCTTCTTTTTAGGAAAAACAGATCTGTAAATTTCGCCAAGAAAGACTTTAAACTTTACAACATAAATTGGTGTATTAAAATTTTCCTGAATAGCCGGATTATCTTTTAACATAAGCTGATAGCCAAATCCAGCTCCTATACCAACCCATTTTATTATTTTATACTGACCAGAAACACTTGCTTCATAATTAACAATCATGCTCCAGTTATTTCTGAATTTAAATTTATCAAAACGATATTCATAATGTGTATTTCCAATTCCAATTTGAAGCGGAATACTAAATTCCCATCGCTTATTTCTAAAAAAAACATATTCTATAAAATAACTCATATAACTCATTTTAAGGTTTGATGTTAAAACAGTATCAACACCACCTTCGTTATAATAAACAGGTTTAGTTAATGTAGAATTTAGTAAATTATACCCACCACCTACTTTAAATTTATCGTTAAACTCGGCACCTATTTTTATTGCAATAATTTTAGATGGAGTAGTGGCTGTAAACGAATATCGGTTATCTAACCTTATTGAGAGTTTTGGCTTAAATTTTATTGCCTCAGAAATTGAATCAACTAACTGTGCTTCAGTATTAATTTTGAAAAATAAAATAAAAATTGATAGAAATAATAATACTCTCACCGCCACTTATTGTTCGTTTGATCCCTTAGGTAATTTAATTTTAACACCATTCAATTTAATTTCCTTATCGTTTTTATAAGTAATTGTCAAATAAAGGTTTCCTTCGTAATCAAATTTATTCCAGTTTTTTTCTTTACTTCCCATCGAAAAAATTCCTTCTTCTCGCAAATTACCGTTTTCATAATATAATTTATACTTACCATCGGGAACTCCTTGTACAAAATTAACCTGATAATTTAGTTTTCCATTAGAAAACCAACCTTTCCAAATTCCATTTTGCAATCCACCCTGATAGCTACCTTCTTCTGTATTATCACCATTATTAAAGTTCCATATTCCTTCACGCTCACCATCAACATATTCGCCTTTTAATATAACAATACCCTCTTTATTGTATTCTGTTATACTGCCCTCTTCAACACCTTTAATAAGATATTCTTCACGCCATTTATTACCGTTGTTATAGTACCAAGTCCACAAATCAGTTGGCTTATCCTTATTATATTTTCCGCGTTGCTCAATTTTTTCGTCGATATAATAAAATATCCATTCACCTGTTTTTAAATTATCTTTAAAATTTCCTTGCGATTTTACTTCACCACCTTCATAATAATATTTCCAAACACCTTGTTTTTTATCATTTTCATCAACTGTTCCATCGCCAATAAAATTTCCATTTTCATCGTATTCTTTAGCAATTACAATAGTACCATCACGAGGATATTCTTTATGTATTCCAATAGGTAAACCATCCTTATATCCACCACGAAATTTTACTTTTCCATTATCATAAAAATCTTCTACCCATTTAATAGGATTAGCTTCAGATACAAGACTATCTGATAATAATTTCCCCGAAAAATATTTTTCAAGTTTTATTAATTTACCAACCATATCAAATTCTTTATAATAGCCACTTAAAGTATCATTTAAAAAATTTGACTCAATTGCTATTTTATCATTTGGGTGAAATGTTTTCCATACACCTTGTTTTAATCCAACTTTATCAACCTGATTAATTCTTTCTCGATTAATAATATAATCATTATTGTATTCTGTTATGGCTACTATCTTTCCGTTTTTATCAAATTCTTTAGATAAGCCATTTTTCTTTCCATCTTTATAGGTAACAGATTTATATAAAGAATTATTTTCATAATAATAAGATATTCCTTGTTTTATGTCATTTAAAAAAAGTTCTTTAGATATTATTCCACCAGTTTTTATTCCATTTTTTAAACCATATTCATAGGTTGATAAATATCCATTCTTTTTACCATTTTTATAATTTATTTTTAAAGTAGTATCTCCTTTATCATTAAAAAACAACCATATACTGTCCAACTCATAATTAAACCTATTACCTTCAGACTTTAAAATACCATCAGCATAATATGTTTTCCAAAAACCATCAGGTTTTCCGTTTCTCATATTACCCTCACTGGAAACTTTACCATTGCTGTAATAAAATTTATTATAACCATTTGGATTAACATCATTTGGTTGTGAAAAAGCAAAAGGAATCACAAAACAAATAAGCAATATTGATATGGCTATTTTTTTAACCATTAATAGTTAAATTTTTCACAAAGATAATGAATGTTTTAAAGCTTATGTAACTCTTTATTTTACTATTTGGCTGAAATTTCAAGCATTCTACGTATTGGAATAACAGCTTTTTTTATTAGTTCTTCTGATAAAATTATTTCAGGCTGTTCGTATTTTAAAGCTATATAAATCTTTTTTAAAGTATTTAATTTCATAAAATTACAATCATTACAACCACATGTTGAATCAAGTGGTGGTGCTGGAATAAATAATTTATCGGGACAATTTTTCTGCATCTGATGTAAAATTCCGGATTCTGTTGCTACAATAAATTTTTGTGTTGAATCTTTTGTTGTATAATCTAATAATGCAGCTGTTGATCCAATAAAATCAGAAATTATTAATATAGGTTTCTGACATTCCGGATGTGCAATAATTTTGGCTTCAGGATTTTCTTTTTTTAATTTAATAATTCCTTCTATCGAAAATTGTTCGTGAACATGACAGGCACCATCCCATATAACCATATTTCTTCCGGTTTTACTATTAATATAGTTACCAAGATTTCTATCTGGTGTAAAAATTATTTTCTGATTTTTCGGAAAACTTTCAACTATTTTTATTGCATTAGATGAAGTACATATTACATCTGAAAGGGCTTTTATTTCTGCAGTTGTATTAACGTATGAAATAACAATGTGATCTGGATAATTCTCCTTAAACTTAATAAAATCAACTGCTTTAATTGAATCAGCTAAAGAGCAACCAGCTTTTAAATCAGGAATTAAAACTTTCTTTTGCGGTGAAAGCATTTTTGCTGTTTCTGCCATAAAATGTACTCCGGCAAATAAAATAATATCTGCATCATTATCCGCAGCTTTTCGGGATAACTGAAGACTATCACCAACAAAATCTGCAATATCTTGAATATCTCCTGTTTGATAATAATGAGCTAAAAGAATTGCATTCTTTTGTTTTTTTAATTCATTTATTTCTTTTTTTAAATCAATATTAGAATCTATACTAATATCTAAAAATCCTTTTTCTTCTAAATCGTTCATATTTTATAAAATTATCAAAAAACAAAATTAACTTGTAATTCTATTAAATCTCATTTATTCACTTTTTTTAAATATTAACTCTTAATTATTATTATTAATTAAAACTTAAATATGTTTTTATAATGATGATAATAGTCGGTTAGTATAGTTGAAACTTTTATTTAAGCATACTTGTATTAATGAAAATCTAAATATTAATAACATTAAGTTAACAATGATTTATTCGTATGGTCAGTTAATTAAAAAGAATAATTAACAATGTTTATAAGTTGAGTTAACAACCTATTTTTAATAAATAAATTTATAAAAATTGTCAGTGTTTTTGTTCAATTATTTTTTTCAAATTCGTCAAATAGATTTTTAAAATTAGAATTCTTGGTTATACAGTTTTTCAAAATCACAACTCAAAATATATTTGTAACCGATAATAAAAAATTATTGAAAATTAATTAACAATTTTTCAATTTATAAAAGAACTGATAATAAGAATAAAAACTTATTTATTAATTATAACAAATTATATATTAGATTATTAACGATGTTAAAAAATAATATTCAAAAAAATAAACAAAATATAATAAAGTTTGGAAATAATTTAATATTAGAAAATCATTTTTTAAAATTTAATTATAAATAAAAAAAAATAAGAATAATTTTAATCTCATTTCTTATCTTTAACCAAAAAGAAAAATAATATAATATGAAAATTTCTATAGCATCGGATCACGCAGGATTTGAATTAAAAGAAAACATTATAGTATGGTTAAAAGAAAAAAAAATAGAAGTTATAAATAATGGATGCTTTAGTTTAGATAGTGTTGATTATCCTGATTTTGCTCACAAAGTGGCAATTGATATTAGTAATGGCAATGCTGATTTGGGTTTTGTTGTTTGCGGAAGTGGAAATGGTGTTAATATGGTTGTAAATAAGTACGAAAAAATAAGATCGGCTTTATGCTGGACTGAAGAAATTTGCAAACTTGCAAAATTACATAACAACGCTAATATATGTGCTTTACCGGCAAGGTTTATTTCTAAAGATGAAGCAAAGGCAATTGTAGAGGTTTTTTTATCTACTGATTTTGAGGGAGGCAGACACCAGAAAAGAATAGATAAAATCCCAAAAAATGTGTTATAAAACTTTAAGCATTATTAAGTTTTATAAAATTTGGTATAGCAAACTTAATAGTTACCTTTGCAAATCTATATTTTATGTAGATTAAAAGGAAATTTATTACTCCTTATAATTTTATTTGAATGATAAACGGTAAAGAACCGCATACTTTTCATATTCCGGTAATGGGAATTGGGTATTCAATAGATAGTCCCGTTCGTGTTGCTAAATACGGAATTAGTTCTGTTATTTCTATGGTTGATGATGGAATAATAGAAAAAATGCGTCAGTATTATAGTTTTAAATTAAACATACCTTTTCAACCAATACCAACTAACTCTGAAGATTATCGTGCAAGAAGAATTACTGCATATCTTAACCTAATCGATGAGTTGGTAAAACAATCTTTTGAAGAATTAAAAGACTCATTTGATAACAAATCAAAAGAGCTTCAAAAATATTTTGAAATGCTTCCCGATTCTGATTGGTTAAAAGAAAAATATGAATCGGTAGTTCAAAAGCTTCAAGGCATTGATTTAAAAAAATGGTTAAATGCCAATTTAATTTCAGGAGCTATTGATGTAAACATTATGACTAAACTTGATAAGGCAAATACTTATCAAAACAACCCGTTACCTGTTGAATATAATGATGCTCATGCAGCTATGCGTGGGTTTGCAATAAGTAATTTATCAAATTCTTCTCTTGTATTATCTGCAGGATTAAATCCAAGATTATATAGTTATATTGAAAAATTCGAAGATTTTTATCCTAAAGATGATTCCGGTTTTTTAAAGAAGAAGATTACATTAAAAGTAAGTGATTTTCGTTCAGCATTAATTCAGGGAAAATTTTTAGCAAAAAAAGGAATCTGGGTTTCGGAATATAGAATTGAATCAGGATTAAATTGTGGGGGACATGCTTTTGTTTCACAGGGAAGCCTTATAGGACCGGTGTTAGACGAATTCAGACTTAAACGCGATTCTCTTGTTAGCGAAGTTCATGCTGTTCTTGTTCAGGCTTTGAAAGATAAAAACAGATTTGTTCCGCAAAATCCGCTTCAAATTAAGGTAACCGCTCAGGGTGGCGTTGGTACTTCTATCGAACATAATTTTCTTTTAAAATATTATAACTTAGACTCTGTTGGCTGGGGAACACCTTTTCTATTGGTTCCAGAAGTAACTAATGTTGATGACGAAACATTAAAATTGTTACAGGATGCAAGAGAAGAAGATGTTTATTTAAGCGACATCTCTCCATATGGAGTTCCTTTTAATAACATTAGGAATAATACAAAGGATATTCAGAAAGAAAAGCGAATTGCCGATGGAAAACCAGGAAGTAACTGTATAAAAAAATATGGTTCTTTTAATTTTGAATTCCCTGGAAATCCAGTTTGCACAGGCTCAAGAGAATATCAGAAAAAAAAGTTAGCAGAATTAAGCGAAAAAACTATTGATAAAGCGACATACGATAAGGAATATCGAAAAATTGTTGACAAAGCTTGTATTTGCGTTGGATTGGGTACTGCAGCATTAATGAAGAATGGAATTTCAATTGCAGCTGAAGGTGAAGGCGTTTCTGTTTGTCCGGGGCCAAATATTGCATACTTCTCAAAAATAGTTTCTTTGCAGGAAATGGTAGATCATATTTACGGAAGAACTAATATTATTGAAAGAACAGATCGACCACATGTTTTTATTAACGAGCTTGTTATTAATATTAATTATCTCGAAACAAAAATAGCCGACAATACAATTCCAACCGACAAATCAAATGAATTAATAGCAGGTTTTAAAAGCTATTTCTTAGATGGAATTAAGTATTACGAGAATCTTTTTCAGACTGTAACAGTTGATTCAGAGGCTGTAACAAAAAATTCTTTAAAGCAATTAGAGGAATTAAAACTGAGGTTAAATAAACTCTAAAATTAATAGATGCTATTTTTTTACAGAATTTAAATTGATTTTTTCTGCTAAAAAATAATAATTTTGCATAAACTTAGTTTATAGTAAACTTGTTTTTACAATTTTGAGATATCGTAGATTAATATATTTATTGTCTTTACTGATTTTTGTAACACTTTCGTGTTCAAAAACCAGAAATACTCTTATTTCAAGATCATACCACAACCTTACAGCACACTATAATGCATTTTTTAACGGAAGAGAGTCTTTTAAACAAGGAGTAAAAAAAGTCGACAATACAATTAAAGACGATTTTACAACTTTTATTCCTGTATTCCCAATTAGTAATGAACAAGCAGCTAAATCGGCTTCGAGTGAAATGGAGACCGCTTTAAACAAGTCAGCTAAAGTTATTAAGTTACATTCTATTACAGTTCGTCCAAAAAGAAAAAGCGGTAATATTTCTAAAAAGAAAAAAGCATTTTATAATAAAAGTGAATATTGTAATTGGGTTGATGATAGTTGGATGCTTACCGGCAAAAGCAAATTTGTAAATCATGACTTTTACGCATCCGAAGAAGCTTTTGAATATATAATTAAAGAATATACTTACGAAGAAATAAAATACGATGCAAGTATATGGCTTGCAAAGACATATAACGAAATGGGGAAATTCAATGATTCCCGTAACATTTTGGACAGAATAGAAGGTGAAAAAGATTTCCCTAAAAGGCTAATAAAAGAACTCACACTGACTTATGCCGATCTTTATATAAAACAAAAGAAATATGAAGATGCTATTCCTAAGTTAAAAACTGCAATAACATTATCGCATAAAAAAAGAGAGAAGGCTCGTTATAATTATATACTTGCTCAGCTTTATCAGCATTTTCAACAATATACAAATGCTTCAGAAGCCTATACTGCTGTTACAAAGTATAACCCTCCATATGAGATGATTTTTAATGCACAGATTAATCGTGCAACTTGTTTTGATTTTGGTTCGGGTAATGCCGATCAAATAAGGAAACAGCTTTCTAAGATGTTAAAGGACGATAAAAATATTGATTATCAGGATCAGATTTATTACGCAATAGCCAATCTTTATCAAAAAGAAAATAAAACAGAATTAGCTCTTGAAAACTATAAATTGTCTGCAAAAACCAGTGTAAGCAATCAAATGCAAAAAGCATTATCGTTTTTGGCTATGGCAGATATATATTTTGGAAAACAAAAATATATTACTGCACAGGCATATTATGACTCCACAATGTCCTTTATTGATACAAAATATCCAGACTATTCTGTTGTTGATGCAAAAACCAAAAATCTTAAGGAATTGGTAGAGAATCTTTTAATTATTCAGAATGAGGATAGTTTACAGCGTATTGCTGCAATGACCGAGAAAGACAGAAACAAATTAATTGATGATCTTATTCAGGAAGTTGTAAAGGAAGAGGAGCGCAAGAGACAAGAAGAGCAGCAACAGCAGATAAATTCTATGTTGTTTCAACAAAACCAGCAAAACCAGAATATGGGAACAAACGCTGGCGGAAAATGGTATTTCTATAATCCTGCTACATTAAGTTTTGGTGTAGCCGAGTTTAAAAAGAAATGGGGAAACAGAAAGCTTGAGGATGACTGGCGCAGAAAGAATAAAGCAGTTAAGGTAATGGCAATGGCAGACGATACAAATGCTGTGGACTCTGTAATTAAACCAGCAATAACCGATAATAAAAAACGTGAATTCTACTTACAGCATTTACCGCTAAAGGACTCATTGTTAAAACTATCTAACCTTAAAGTAGAAGAGGCCTTATTTAAATCTGGCGAAGCTTACATGAACAGGCTTAAAAATTTTCCTTTAGCAATTATTCAGTTCGAAACATTAAATAGCCGTTTTCCAAATTCAGAGTATAAGCTGGTTTCTTATTACGATTTATATAAAATGAATGTAGAGTTAAAAGATAACGATAAAGCAAATAAATATAAAAACCTTATTTTACAGGAGTTTCCGGAAAGTAATTTTGCGCACATGCTATCTAATCCTAATTATTTAAAAGAACTTTCAGAAGCAAAAGATAAGGTTAATCAACTTTATGATAATGCATATCAGGAGTTTTCTAATCATAATTATTTTAAAGTTTTTGGTTATTGCAGAGTTGCCGATTCGTTATATACAAATAACCACATTAAAGCAAAATTTGATTTGTTAAAAGCATTATCTACAGGTGGTACAGGCAACGTTGACGGATTAAAAACATCTTTATCTGATATTATAACAAAATACCCCGGTACAGAAGAAAAAATGACCGCTGAAAGTATATTGGCTTTTGTGTCAAAAGGTGATTATACATATTTAGCAAATCAAACAACTAACAACAACTCTACTATAACTAATAATAATACCATAACAAATAATACAACACAGAACCAAAATAATGTAGAGACCAATCCTGTAACACAAGTTGAGACTGAAGATGCTCTTTATAAATTAGATGAAACAGATAAACAATATTTTATAATTTTATTAGATAAAAATGCAGATATTTATCACTTAAAATACAATCTGTTTGGCTACAATATAGATTATTTCAGCATGTTTAATTTTGAAATATCAACAGGAACATGGAATGATCGTTATCAGCTAATAAAAGTTCAGCCATTTAATTCCAGGAAAGAAGCAGTTAAATATTATAAGTCTGCAAATAAACATAAAGACGTTGTGTTTAAGGATATTGATGAGCGTCAGTACAAATTTTTTGTAATCTCAGAAAAAAATATTGAGGTTCTTCAGGCAGATAAAGACTTTGACAGATACCAAAAGTTTTTTGCCAAAAAGTATCTCGAAAAAGGCAAATGACAGAACCAACAATAAAAGCTAAGCTATTATGGACCGACGATGAAATTGATTTGCTTCGTCCGTATGTAATTTTTTTAGAAGAAAAAGGCTATTCGGTAGATATATCATACAATGGCGATGATGCTATTGCAATGGTTAAAGCCAATAATTACGATTTAGTATTACTCGATGAAAACATGCCAGGATTAAGTGGTATACAGGTTTTAGACGAGATAAAAAAGATCAGTCCTTTGGTACCTGTTATTATGGTAACAAAGAGCGAAGAAGAGAATATTATGGAGCAGGCAATTGGGTCAAAAATTGCCGATTACCTAATAAAACCGGTAAACCCCAATCAGGTATTACTTGCAATAAAAAAGAATCTTGATAACAAAAGGCTGATTTCCGACAAAACAACTCATTCTTTTCAGATTCAGTTTAGTAAACTTTCGCAGGAAATTTCATTTGCAAATAATTTTGAAAGCTGGAAGAAAGTATATAAAAACTTGATATATTGGGAAATAGAACTTGATAAGAATAATGATCATACAATGGACGAAATTTTGCAAATGCAAAAATCTGAAGCAAATGCAGCGTTTTCAAAATTTATAAAGAATAATTATGTTAGGTGGTTTGATCAGAAAACTCAGGATAAGCCACTTATGTCTCCAGGAGTATTTAAACAAAAGGTTTACCCTTTGTTAGATAAAGGCAAGCAGGTTTTTGTTGTGTTGGTTGATAATCTTCGTCTTGATCACTGGCGCGTAATGGAAGAAAAATTACACGACATTTTTACAGTTGTTGATGATGATGTTTATTGTTCGATTTTACCTACAAGCACTCAATATTCACGAAATGCAATGTTTGCAGGACTAATGCCTTCAGAAATTGATAAGCATTTTCCCGACATCTGGCTTAATGATGAAGAGGAAGGTGGTAAAAATATGCACGAGGAAGAATTGCTTAATAAGCAGCATTCCCGCATGGGGAGAACAGATCCAATTTATTATAATAAAATTCTTAACAACAGTCAGGGAAAACAATTGGTTGATTCGTTTTCTGATATTTTAAAATTCAAATTAGGTGTTGTAGTATTTAATTTTGTTGATATTTTATCTCATGCCCGTACTGAGCTGAATATGATTCGCGAATTGGCCGAAGATGAAGCTGCTTATCGTTCTCTTGCAATATCCTGGTTTGAACATAGTCCATTGTTAGATTTTTTAAAATTACTTGCCGAGCACGATATTACGGTGGTTTTAACTACTGACCATGGTTCTATTAAAGTTGATAAACCCGTAAAAGTTGTTGGAGATAAGCAAACTACTACTAATCTTAGATATAAACAAGGTAAAAATCTAAATTATAATGCAAGAGAAGTTTTTGAAATAACAGATCCAGCAAAAGTTTATTTGCCAAAATCTAATCTTAGCTCCACTTATATATTTGCATGTAATAATGATTTTTTGGCCTATCCAAATAATTTTAATTACTACGTTAAGTATTATAAAAATACATTTCAGCATGGTGGTGTAAGCATTGAAGAAATGTTAATTCCTGCCGTAACATTAAGCCCTAAAAAATGATTTCGTTTCAGTTAGATTCATTGTCGCAATTAACACAAGCGGCCGAGTGGGTTTTAAAAAACACTAGAAAAAATAAAATTATTGCATTTTATGCTGAAATGGGTGCAGGTAAAACAACATTAATTAAAGAAATTTGTAATTTATTGGGCTGTACCTCAAATGTTACCAGTCCTACTTTTGCTATAATTAATGAGTATGTAACAACTAACAATGAGTCAGTTTTTCATTTCGATTTTTACCGTTTAAATAAAATAAATGAAATAATAGATATTGGCTTTGAAGAATATATTGATGGGAAAAATTATTGTTTTATAGAGTGGCCCGAATTGGCAGAACCTTTATTACCAGCCGAAACTCAAAAAATCAGTATAAAAATAGACGAAAAACAGAAACGTACATTAACTTTGTACGTATAACGAGAATTAGTTCAATTATCTGGTTTCTAATATTTAATTTATGGTAACTTCAAAATCTGGTGCTAAAGGTATTTCATTGGCAGGAGCTAAGTTAATGCCAATGGAAGAGATGCTTGCAGTAAAAAATCATCAAAAGAAACTTACAATTGGAATACCACTGGAAGAAGAACGAAATGAAAATCGTGTTGCCCTTACCCCAATTACAGTTGAATTACTTATAAATAACGGCCACGAGGTATTAATTCAATCCAATGCAGGCAAAGCAGCAAATTTTTTAGACAATAGCTACAGCGAATCAGGTGCACAAATAGTAACAAGTAAAGAAGAAGTTTTCAGATCTGATGTGTTACTTAAGGTTGCACCTTTAACTGATGCTGAAATTGGTTTAACCAAGGCTCATCAATTAGTAATTTCATCATTAAACGTAGCAACTCAAAATGCTGAATATCTTCATCGTTTGATGAGAAAAAAACTTACATGTCTTGGATTTGAATATTTAAAAGACGAAAATGATTGTTATCCTGTTGTAAGATCGATGAGCGAAATAGCAGGAAGCACTTCAATATTAACAGCTGCAGAACATTTAAGTAATGTGCATGGTGGAAAAGGGGAAATGTTGGGCGGAATAACCGGAGTAAATCCTTCTGAGGTTGTTATTCTTGGTGCTGGAACAGCGGGAGAATTTGCAGCGCGAACTGCTATTGGTTTGGGTGCTATGGTAAAAATATTTGATGCATCTGCTTGGAAATTAAAACGTTTACAAAATAATTTAGGACGACATATTTATACTTCAGTTTTACATCCACTGGTTCTTGCAAATGCTTTAAAATCTGCTGACGTATTAATTGGTGCTATTCGCCTGACCGAAAAAGGAACAAGCTATTTCGTTACAGAAGAGATGATTAAAACAATGAAAAAGGGTAGCGTAATAATTGATATTAGTATTGATCAAGGTGGTTGTATTGAAACTTCAAGACTTACAACACATACAAATCCTGTATTTATTAAACATGGAGTAGTTCATTATTGTGTGCCAAATATTGCATCCAGAGTTGCCCGTACAGCTTCATATGCTTTGAGTAATATATTTGCTCCATTGATTCTTGAAATGGGTAAGGCGGGAAGTATAAATCGCTTTGCAAAAGAAAATATTGGCTTCAGACATGGGATTTATATTTTTAACGGAACTCTTACCAATCGATATATAGGAAGCTTGTTTTCTTTACCAACACAAGATATTAATTTATTAATGGGGGCGTTTTAAATTGTTTAAAATGAGATTACGGCTCAAGGCCGTAATGACGAAAAAAAACTCTAGCACGTCATGGCGGGCATGACCCGCCATCTAAGTAGCAGTATAATAAAATAAAAAAAGTCAGGTCGAAAGACCTGACTTCATTTTTATTAATCTATTTCAAACATTTATTCAGCTTTTTTGTAAACAATTGAAACAAGAGTTTTATCATCGCCACCCATGTTAATTGTTAATCCATATGGACGATTAGGTTTAATAATTATTTGAGCATCACCAGCTTTTCCTGTTAATTGTTCTAAAATTGTTACTGCCTGATGAACTCCGGTTGCACCTGTTGGATGTCCCCAACCAATTAAACCACCAGTTGTATTAAATGGAACTTCGCCAGTACGAGATGTATTGCCAGCTAAAACATAATCTGGTCCTTTTCCATGTTCAGCAAATCCAATAGCTTCTGTAGCCATAATTCCAGCAATAGTGAAACAATCATGACATTCAACAGTACCAATTTGGTCTTTAGTAATATTAGCCATATCCAAAGCTTTTTTAACAGCAGCAGCAGTTGTATCGAGTTTTGTATGATCTGCTGGTGGTAATGTAATATCGTTTTCTGTCTGACCAAATCCTATAACTTCAATAGCGTCTTTTTTATCAATTCCACAACGTTTTAAACCTTCTTCAGAAACAATTGCTATTGCTGAAGCACCGTCAGATACTTTAGAGCAATCGAATACATTTAAATGATCAACAAATGAACGACCATTTGGCTCCATCATTCCAAGAGCTTCTAAATCTTTTGAAGTATTATGAAATTCCTGAGCAGTTGAGCAAAGTCTAGCATTTTCCATTGCATTTACAAACCACTTAGCCATTGCTTTACGGGTTTTTTCTTTGCCAAATTTTTCGTAATATTTTCCAGCACGATCGCTGAATTTTCCAGGGAAGAAATATGCATGTCCATCTTTTCTTTCTTTGCTCCAGCCAGCAGCAGCCAAAATATCTGCACCGTAAATTGCTTTTACCGTATTCTGAACTTCGATACCAACAACTAGCACAACTTCTGCTGTTTCGGCAAGTACTGATTTAATACCATTCATTAAAGCAAGAGCTCCTGTTCCACAAGCACCTTCAACTCTGGTGCATGGTTTATATTTCAATCCTTCATCAACAAAAGGGAAAAATCCCGCCATATTAGCTTGTCTGTTGAATCTTGCTCCAATAAAATTTCCAACTACACATTCGTCAACATTTGCAGCACCACCAATTTGTTTTAAGACACCCTGTCCGGCTTCTTTCATATATTCTTCAAGGCCTGGACGTTCTTTTTTTGGATTAAATTCTTTTCTGCCGGTTCCCATCGATATGGTGTTATAACCAGCAACCATATATATTTTTTTTCTTAGTTTCATGATTCTATTTTTTTAAGGTTATTGTTTCTTTTTATTGCCACCAAAGCACTAAAGCTCGAAAATTTCACAAAAGTTTTTATTAATTAATGTAACGATGAATTCCCATTCCAATATTTTTAACATTAAAGTTAATCAAATAACCAAGTCTTTTATCTGTTAATTTTAAATGACTTAGAATTTGAGCTTCCCAAACAGGATTCATTTCATCAACTGCTTTAAGTTCACAAATTATTGAATTATCTACCAAAACATCTAATCGTAAACCTTCTTCAAATCTGATTCCTTCATAAACAATAGGAATATCAACTTGACGAAGAAATGAAATGTTTCTTTTCTTTAATTCATGACAAAAACAAACTTCATATACTTTTTCTAACAAACCGGGACCTAAAGTTTTGTGAACAGTAAAAGCACTGTCAACAATCTTTTTTCCAAGATCTTCGAGTTGTTCTGTTAGAGGAAGATAATCCATTTTGTGATCTTTTGTGTTTTTGAGATTTAGTGGCTATTTTTTTAGTTTAAATAATCGTTAATTGGACCATAAGCATGAAAAAATCCTGTTAATAGCACAGTGTTTACATCTTTTTCGTTAAGAGCAACTTTATCACTTACTAATTTTTGTCCGATTGCTTTTGAACGAATAGCATAAAGAGTAGCCATTTTTGCACCTAATGTGTCCATTGTTTTTAATTCTGTAAAATACTGTTTAAAGATTTCTTCTTTTGCAGGATTTCCAACAACAGCTTTCCATGGTTTAATTGTAGCAGGTAATGCTCCTAATTTAGCATCACATTTTGCTGCAAAACTTTCAATAGCAATATATTGTTTTGTTTCAGGATCATATATTGCGGTAACTTTTCCTTTTTCATACTTTAAGAAACCGTCTTTTTGTGAACCGTCTGAATTCTGTCCACCCTTTACACCCATTTCCATAAATTTATCTAACAATGGACTATGAATATCTTCGTCAGATACATGAGGTTTCATTACTTTCATAATGTATTGGCAAACATCAATTCCAACATAGTCTATTAGCTGAAAAATACCCATTGGACGAATTAAATAATCCTGAGTGATTTTGTTGATTGCATAAACAGCTTCAACGAAAGGCATTTGTGCAGAAAGTTTAACGGCTTCATTCATACCATAAAGTGCATCGCGCATAAAATGTCCGTTACCAATAAAACCAGCAAAATCGTTTGAAGGAACTTCAATTTTGCGAAGATTTTTAATTAGTTGAGTTGCAAATTCTGGTAATTCAGGTACGGTATTTTCTGATTTAATAACCTCAACTAATTTTTGTACTGCAGGAGGGTTGTAAAAATGAACTCCAAGAACTCTACCTTCTAATTTTGCTTCTTTATCAAGATATCCAATTGGAATTGACGATGTATTTGTAAGGAACCAAGGTTTTACTTTTGAGTTTTGGTTTATTTGTGAAAACATTTTAATTTTAAGATCCGGGTTTTCACTGGCAGCTTCAAAAACAATATTAGATTCGTATGCAGATTCTAAAGTAGTTACTGGACGAATAATATTCATTACGTCTTTTACATATTGTTCTATGATTTCAAGATTGTCAATTAAATCTTTTCTGTCAGCATAAATTTTACGTAAAGCAATAGTTTTCTTTTCAGCAGCTTTAAAAACCTGTGCTTGTATGTATTTCATGAGGCCACCCAATGCTTTTTGATTGATATCAACAGCATACAAAATAAAAAGTTTGTCTTTATTTTCAGGTTTAAGGCTCATGTCTGCCATCTCTATGGCTGTAAGTAAAAGTATTCCGCTACCCATTTTGCCGGCAGCTCCTAATACGCTTACATTTTGAAATTTCTCAACATAATTCATATTCATTTGGTTTAATTAATAATTATTTATTTTAAATAAATTCCAATTTTCAAAATTAAATACCCAAACATTTCTTTGAATTTGGGGCTTGTTATTTGGAATTTGTTATTTTACCAACTTGGTTTTCTTTTTTCAAGAAATGCTTTCATCCCTTCTCCTGATTCGCCATTACCAAAGAGGTTTCCAAATTCAACTGCTTCATTGTTTTGAGCTGAATCAAAATCAGTTTTCATGCCCATAATGGTAGTTTGTTTTACCATTTTAATAGCAATTTTACCTTTTGCAGCGATTTTGTTTGCTACTGTTATAGCTTCTTCCATTAATTTATCTGGTTCAACCACTTTTTGAACAAGCCCTATTCTAAATGCTTCTTCTGCATTAATCATATCAGCGGTCATTAATAAATAAAGAGCATTTGATAAACCAACTAATCTAGGTAAACGCTGTGTTCCTGCATAGCCTGGGATTAATCCAAGATTTACCTCCGGCTGACCGAATTTAGCAAAAGTGCTTGCAATACGAATATCACAACCCATAGCTAATTCACATCCGCCACCAAGCGCAAAGCCATTAACAGCAGCAATTACAGGTATTGACATTTTTCCAAAACCATCAAAAACTTTTTGTCCGATTTTTGAAAAATCTTTTCCTTGTTGTGAATTCATATCAGACATTTCTGAAATATCAGCTCCTGCAACAAAGGCCTTTCCGTCGCCGGTAATAATCAATGCACGCACTTCATTCATATTTGAAATTTGTGTTTGCATTGCTTCCATTTCTTTAAAAAAGTCAGAATTTAAAGCATTCATTGCCTGAGGACGACTAATGGTAACAATTGCGATATTGTCTTTAATTTCAAGTTTTAAGATTTTGTATTCCATGTTTTAAAGCGTATTTTATTTTGGGAGTTAAATATAGAAATAATGTTGAAACATATTATAGGATTTCTCATCTTTCTGATGTTTCAATCTCTCAAATTTTCTTAATTTTCTAATGCCAACAGGCATTATACTGTTTCCATGTTATTTAACACTACAAACATAAACAAAGATGAAGTTAAATAAGTAGAGTAATAAATAGGACTAATTTCAAATCACAAATTTGTATTGTTTTATCTTACGTTTTATCGTTATATATTTGATAAAAAAATTTTAGGTGAAGATTTTAATAGCCGATTCGCAACCAGTTACAATTGAGGGAATAAAATCAATTCTTAGTCAGTTTAACAATATTAGAATTATTGAAGAAGCTGAAAATAAAATTACCTTATTTGAAAAATTAGAGAGTTTAACACCCGAAATTTTAATTATTGATATTGAACAAATAGCGGGATTAAAAATTAGTGATATTGGTTTAATAGAAAAAATTTCTCCTGACACAAATTTGTTTATTTTTCAAGATAAATATAATGAAGAAGATGTTCTTTTTTCATTGGAATATAACAGTGTAAAAGCCTATCATTTAAAAAATTGCAAGAAAGTTGATTTTGTCAGAGCAATTACCGTAATATCAAATAATGGTAAATCTTTTTGCGAAACAGTAATTGAATGTTTGCATAAAGCGTTAACCAACAAAAAAATAACAACAAAGTCATCAATAAATATAAAAGAATTAACAAAGCGCGAAACAGAGATTGTTAAACTGGTAGCCGAAGGAAAAACAGCAAAAGTAATAGCTGAAAAACTGTTTATAAGTATTCATACTGTAAATACTTACAGAAAAAATATTCTTAAAAAACTTGGTGTAAAAAATTCATCAGAGTTAGTTCTGTTTGCGATTAAATCAAATCTTATTGACTCTACAGATTTTTATATTTAATCTTTTTCAAAGTAGTTTTTTAACAATAATATAAAAAGTTATATATTTGCTTAAATCTTAATATTTAAACAAATATGAAAAAACAGTTACTTCTTTTAAGCTTTGTTCTATTAACATTATCAGTATGTTCTCAAAATTCGATACCTAATGGAGATTTTGAATTATGGCAATCTGGTATTAGCGAAGCTCCATTATATTATCCCGTTAATTCAAATGCTCAGAATTTTTTCAGGTTTAATCTTCCATTTAATGTTACTAAAACAACTGATGCATATCATGGAAATTACGCTGTTCAACTTACAACCAACGCAAATTCTACAGATACTTCTGTTGCTTATTTTGTGAACGATAGTCCTGATGGAGATCCTTCATCTTGGGTTGGAGGTATACCAATTAGCGAAAAACCAAATGGAATCAGAGGTTATTATAAATATAATGTTGCTAATACAGACTCTGCCACATTTATTGTAACATTTAGCAAGGCAGGTGTTAATATTGGTTCATATATTTATCTCCTAAATGGAATTCAAAGCAGTTATACATTATTTGATTTTACATTTAACCCACCACTTTCACAAATTCCTGATTCATTTATTATTGCGGCTCTTTCTTGTAATTTGAATAATGCACAGCAGCAAGGTCCAGGTGGACCAGCTGGAAGTACTTTAATTCTTGATAGTGTTTCACTGAAAGGAATTACAAGTCAACCTATTCAAATGAACGGTGACTTTGAATTGTGGCAGAATCAAACTTTTGAAGTTCCTGATAGCTGGTATACCGAAACAGAAATTGGTGAGGGGCTGGCTAAAACTAACGATGCTAATTCAGGATCTTATGCTATTGAACTTCAGACTTATTTAGGTAATCAAAATAGCCAACCTGTTGCACGATCAGGTAGAATATCTACCGGCTATTATCCAAATAACTGTAATGGAAACTGTAATCAACAGGGTGGTTATCCATATTCAAATCAAATAGACACTCTCACCTTTTTTTATAAGTATTTTCCATCAGGAAGTGATACTGCAATTGTACAATTGAATTTCAAAAACAACCATATAAATTTCTGGGGAAACAGCATCGAGCTTTTTGCTTCATCATCATATCAATATATAGAATTTCCATTTAGCTTACCACAAGCGCCTGATTCTACAATTATTAGCATTTATTCATCAAATTGGCAAGATACTTTATTGTCCTTTGTTGGCTCAAGCTTAATTATTGATGAATTACATTTTAAATCACAGCCTTTGGGAACCAATATTATGTCGAACTTTATTAATAATAATATTATTACTTTATATCCAAACCCTTTTAGATCAACAGTTACAATAGAAATTAATTCAAAAATAGATGTTTTGGGAACAGAATTAATGATTATTGATTTAACAGGAAAAGAGGTTAAAACTATACCTGTGGATAAATATAAAATAATCGTTAATAAAGATGAGTTAAAAAGTGGGTTGTACCTTTATGAATTAAGAAAAAGTAATAAAACCTTAAATTCAGGCAAATTTATTATAGAGTAAATACTTATAAAAATTAAAAGGTGGTAAAAATTATTTACCACCTTTTTTTATTTAAAAAATGTCACTCTGAGGTTCTCGAAGAGTGTGTCATACTTCGAGTGCTTCAGTATGACAATAATAATTACTCGTTTAAATTATAAAGCAATGTTGTCAAATATCGTTCGCCGGTATCTGGTAGAATAACAACTATATTTTTTCCATTATTTTCAGGACGTTTTGCAAGTTCGGTTGCAGCAAAAACAGCAGCACCTGCAGATATCCCAACAATTAAACCTTCGGTTCTGGCAAGGCTACGACCAACCTCAAAAGCTTCTTCGTTTTTAACCTGTATAATTTCATCAATTACTTTTGTGTTTAAAATTTCTGGAATAAACCCAGCTCCAATTCCTTGAATTTTATGTGGACCTGGTTTTCCACCTGACAATACAGGTGAGTCAGTTGGTTCAACAGCTATAATTTTAACATTGGGGTTTCTTTTCTTTAGAATTTCACCAACTCCGGTTATTGTTCCACCTGTACCAACTCCTGCAACAAAAATGTCTACTTTACCATCAGTGTCTTTCCATATTTCTTCAACTGTTGTTTTGCGGTGTATATCAGGATTTGCAAGGTTTTTAAATTGTTGTGGTACGTATGAATTTTTTATTGTTGAAGCCAATTCATCAGCTTTTTTTATAGCGCCGTTCATGCCTTCTGAGCCTGGCGTTAGAACGAGTTCTGCTCCAAGAGCTTTAAGTAAATTTCTACGTTCCATGCTCATGGTATCTGGCATAGTTAAAATTAATCTGTAGCCTTTTGCTGCCGAAATAAAAGCGAGAGCAACACCGGTATTTCCACTTGTTGGTTCAATAATTACAGTTTCTTTTGTTATTAATCCTTTTTCTTCAGCATCTTTAATCATCGAATAACCAATGCGGTCTTTTATGCTTCCTCCTGGATTAAAATATTCGAGCTTTGCAATTATTGTTGCATGTAAGTTGTTTAATTTATTATAGTTGGAAAGCTCTAATAAAGGTGTGTTTCCAATTAATTCTGTTAAGTTTTTAGCAATTTTTGACATAGTTGTGTTTTTTTCTGCAAAGTAGAGCACAAATAAAGCAAAAGTAAATACCTATTTATAGGAGTATTTTAGTCCTTATTTTAGCAAAAAGGAAATTTAAATTAAAGCGGTTATCTTATTATATAATATTTTGTTACATTTGAAACAACAATTTGTAAATTTAAGATGAAGTATTTTAATTTATTTGTAATAATACTTTCTATATGTCTCAATAATAATTCATTTTCCCAGGATATTATTTATACCAAAGATTTTGTTGATACTATTGAATGTAAAATTGTAAGGGATAATATTATTTCTCTTGAATTTCGTTACTGGAATAATTCTGACACAACAATACATGTTTTAAAAGCAAATGAAATAGAATATTATCTGACTTCTGAAAAAAGGATAACAGATGAAAAGCTTAAAATAAATGTAGATACGTCTAGATTACAACTTTCTGATTACAGGTTTCTTGGTGATAGCAATAAGACAATATTTTATTACGGTCCAACATCGCTTGAGGAGATACTTAAGGCAAATATAAAAGGACACATAGAGTTAAAGAGGAAGATACAATTTAGATATATTTATCCCAGCGGATTAATTGTATTGGTAAAGTATAATTTTGATGTTAATGGAATTGGAAATAGTCGCGTTGGCCTTGGCGGAGGGAAATTAAAACCATTCTTAGTAAATGATAAAATTGTTTTAAAAGATATTTCAACCTATTCAAGTTTACGAATTTGGGGATTGCTGACCATGTATCCCATTCCTTGTTCTATAATGCTTTTAGGTGCACTAAATGATGGCGACGTAGAAGTGTTTTTACCTGTTGCAATCGCTTCATATTTAGCAGGAAAAATTATTTATCATTTTATTGCAAATAGTTATTTAAGAAAAACAATAAACCGGCATAATGATATTGTAGAAGAAATGAGAAAAACGCAATAACAGAGATTTCTTCTCTTTCCTAACTATTCTACTTTTTTAATTAATTCCTCTTTAATTTTTCAAAAAAAATCATGACTTTTGAGGGTTTTATATACATTTTATAAATTATGCAAGATAAAGAAGCTTACAGACCAAAAAATCACATTAGAATAGTTACAGCTGCATCGCTTTTTGATGGTCATGATGCTACGATTAATGTAATGCGTAGAGTAATTCAATCGTCTGGTGCCGAGGTAATTCATTTAGGTCATAATATTTCTGTTCAGGAGATTGTTGATTGTGCAATTCAGGAAGATGTGCAGGCGGTTGCAATAACTTCTTATCAGGGTGGACACATGGAGTTCTTTAAATATATGTTAGATCTTTTTAAAGAAAGAGGTTGCGGACATATAAAAATTTTTGGTGGTGGTGGTGGAGTAATACTTCCCGAGGAAATAAAGGAACTTCAGGATTATGGTATTGCTCGTATTTATTCACCGGATGATGGTCGTGAAATGGGCTTACAGGGAATGATAAACGATTTGCTAGAAAAATCAGATTTCCCTTGTGGTAAAAATGTAAAAACAGATATATCTAAAATTAAAAATAAAGATCACCATACAATTGCGCAGTTAATATCAGCAGTTGAAAATTATCCCGACGAGGTTAAGGCAGAAATAACTCAAATAAATGAACTTGCTGTTAATGTCACACTTCCTGTTTTAGGGATTACAGGTACGGGTGGGTCTGGAAAATCATCTTTGGTTGATGAGTTTGTAAGAAGATTTTTAGCCGAATTTAGCGAAAAACAAATTGCAATAATATGTGTAGATCCTTCGAAAAGAAAAACCGGTGGTGCTTTGTTAGGAGATAGAATTCGCATGAATTCAATTGTTAATCCTCGCGTTTATATGCGCTCAATGGCAACTCGTCAATCGAACTTAGCTCTTTCAAAATATATTAAAGATGCTCTTAACATTTTAAAAGTTGCTGGCTTTGATTTGGTAATTCTCGAAACTTCTGGTATTGGTCAATCTGATACAGAAATTATCGATCATAGTAATATGTCGCTTTATGTAATGACACCGGAATATGGTGCAGCATCTCAACTTGAAAAAATTGATATGCTTGATTTTGCCGACATTATTGCGCTTAACAAATTCGATAAACGTGGTGGAATGGATGCTTTAAGAGATGTGAAAAAGCAATATCAACGCAATCACAAGCTTTTTGAAAAGGAAGTTGACACAATGCCAGTGTTTGGAACAATTGCTTCACAGTTTAATGATCCGGGCGTAAACCAGCTTTTTAAAGCAATTATTGAAAAGGCGAATGAGAAATTGGGTGAGCATTTTAAATTAACATCTAGGGTTACTGATGAGATTCCAGAAAAAATTTATATTATTCCTCCTCATCGAATAAGATATTTATCAGAAATTACTGATACAATTAGAGGCTATAATTTAAAAGCTGACGAGCAGGCAGAAATTGCTCAAAAACTTTATAGTTTAAGATTAACTATAGAAACTATTAAAAAATCAAAGAATGACGAGAGTCTTTTAAAAACTCTTGAAGATCTTTATTTAGAAATAAACGAAAACCTGGAAAACAACAATCGCAAAATTATTGAGGGTTGGGAAAAGAAAGTTGACTCATATAAACAGGAGTATTATATTTTTAAAGTTCGCGATAAGGAGATTAAAATTAAAACTCATACCGAGACTCTTTCTCATACTATTGTACCAAAAATATCAATGCCAAAGTATAAAGCTTGGGGCGATATTTTAAAATGGAACTTAAAAGAAAATGTACCGGGAGAGTTTCCTTATGCGGGTGGTGTGTTTCCTTTCAAGCGTGAGGGCGAAGATCCAACACGTATGTTCGCTGGAGAGGGCGGTCCTGAAAGAACTAACAAAAGATTTCATTATGTTTCACGTGGATTATGTGCAAAAAGACTCTCAACTGCCTTTGACTCAGTAACGTTATATGGTAATGACCCCCATACACGCCCTGATATTTATGGAAAAATTGGAAATTCGGGTGTTTCAATCGCTTGTTTAGATGATGCAAAGAAATTGTATTCTGGCTTTGATTTAGCCGATCCTATGACTTCTGTATCAATGACAATTAATGGTCCCGCGCCAATGATGGTTGCATATTTTATGAATGCAGCAATTGATCAGAATTGTGAAAAATATATTATTGCAAATAATTTAACTGCTGAGGTAGATAAAAAAATTGAAGCAATTTATAAACGCAAAGGAACAACAAGACCAAAATATCAGGGAGATTTACCAGATGGAAACAAAGGTTTGGGTTTAATGTTACTAGGTGTTACGGGCGATCAGGTTTTGCCAAGGGAAGTATACGATAAAATTAAAACCGAAACAATTTCAGTTGTTAGAGGCACAGTTCAGGCCGATATTTTAAAAGAAGATCAGGGTCAGAATACTTGTATTTTCTCCACTGACTTTTCTTTAAAGCTTATGGGCGATGTGCAGGAATATTTTATAAATAACAACGTTCGCAATTTTTATTCGGTTTCAATTTCAGGTTATCATATTGCCGAAGCAGGTGCTAATCCAATATCGCAATTAGCTTTTACGCTTTCAAATGGTTTTACTTATGTTGAGTATTATTTATCAAGAGGAATGGACATTGATAAATTTGCTCCAAATCTTTCTTTCTTTTTCTCGAATGGAATTGACATTGAGTTTTCTGTAATTGGTCGTGTTGCCCGTATTATCTGGGCAAAGGCAATGAAATTGAAATATAAAGGAAATGCCCGTTCGCAACAATTAAAATATCATATTCAAACTTCCGGTCGTTCGTTGCACGCACAGGAAATTGATTTTAATGATATTCGCACAACACTTCAAGCTCTTTATGCAATTTATGATAATTGTAATTCATTACATACAAATGCATACGATGAAGCTATAACAACACCTACAGAAGAATCAGTTCGTCGTGCTATTGCTATTCAAATGATAATTAATCACGAATTAGGATTAGCCAAGAATCAAAATCCAACGCAAGGTGCGTTTATAATTGAAGAATTAACTGATTTGGTAGAAGAAGCCGTTATGGCAGAATTCGATCGTATAACAGAACGTGGTGGCGTTTTAGGGGCAATGGAAACAACTTATCAAAGAAGTAAAATTCAGGAAGAATCATTGTACTATGAAACGCTAAAGCATTCTGGTGAATTACCAATTATGGGTGTAAATACATTTTTATCGAGCAAAGGTTCGCCAACTGTAACTCCAGGAGAAGTTATTCGTGCAACAGAATCAGAAAAGCAGTATCAGATAGAAATGTTAGAGCAACTTCATAAAACCAATGAAGACAAAGTTCCTGCATTATTAGAAGAGTTAAAACATGCTGCAGTAAAAAATCAAAATATTTTTGATAAGCTAATGGAAGTGGGTAAATATTGTTCTATCGGACAAATTACCAATGCTTTATTTGAAGTAGGAGGGGAATACAGAAGGAATATGTAATTTGTTACGGATTACAACTATTACGAACTTATTTTAATCGGGATTACAAATCCCGATT